>JAEZAI010000409.1 GCA_023427825.1 Actinomycetes bacterium | reverse complement strand
TTCGCCCGACACAGGTCCAGAGCGCGCTCGTTGACGTCGACCGCCCACACCGTCCGAGCGGGCGCCCGCAGCGCCAGCGTGACTGCGATCGCCCCGTAGCCGCAGCCGACGTCGGCCACGTCACCGTCGGGCCAGCCCTCCGCGGACGGCAGCTCCGCCAGGAGCAGCTTGGTGCCGGGGTCGACCCGGTTCGGCGAGAACACCCCGGCGTCGGTGCGCAGTCGGAGATGCAGGTCGGGCAGCGTCAGCGCGACCTCGCCCGGGCGCGACCCGGAGGCCGGACGGGTGCTGAAGTACTGACCGCCGCCGGCGGGGTGGCTCGGGGGCGGCACGGGGCCCACGGTAGCCTGGGACCATGTCCGCCCCCTACGGCATCCGGATCGTCGGCGACCCCGTGCTCACTCAGCGCGCCGCGGAGGTCACCGAGATCGACGGCCGCCTGGTGAAGCTCGTCGACGACATGCTCGACACCATGTACGACGCCCCCGGCGTCGGTCTCGCCGCGCCGCAGGTGGGCGTGCAGAAGCGCTTCTTCGTCTACGACCTGGGCGAGGGCGACGGCGGCCAGGTCCTCATCAACCCGGTCATCCAGGAGTCCGAGGGCGAGTGGGAGTTCACCGAGGGCTGCCTGTCGGTCCCCGGCCTCCACTGGGACATCGTGCGGCCCAAGCAGATCCACGTGACCGGCCTCGATCTCGACGGCAACGAGGTCGAGTTCGAGGCGGATGAGTACTTCGCGCGGGTGATCCAGCACGAGCTCGACCACCTGGACGGCATCCTGCTGCTGGAGCACCTCACGGACGAGCAGCGCAAGGAGGCCAAGCGGGCCGTGCGCGAGCTGCAGCTGTCCCAGGACGACCCGGCCGCGTGCCTGACCCCCGAGGCCGGCACCAAGAAGTCTTTCTTCCGGCTCCGCTGCCGGCCCACGGCCCGCTTCCCAGCACTCGCCCCCAGCACGCTTCCTCCTCAGTACTCGCGGGCCTCACCATGCGCCTGGCCTTCCTCGGCAGCCCGCCCGCGGGGGTCCCCACCCTCCGGGCGCTCGTCGCCGCCGGTCACGACGTCGCGCTCGTCGTGTCGGGTCCCGACAAGCGGCGCGGTCGCGGCGGCGCCCGGACGCCCACGCCCGTCAAGGCCGCGGCGCTCGAGCTCGGCCTGGCGGTCACCGACCGGCGCGAGGACGTGGCCGACGCCGGCGTGGAGCTCGGGGTCGTCGTGGCCTACGGCCGGATCATCCCCACCTCGCTGCTCGACGTCGTGCCGATGGTCAACCTGCACTTCTCGCTGCTGCCGCGGTGGCGCGGCGCCGCGCCGGTCGAGCGGGCGATCCTGGCCGGCGACGACCGCACCGGCGTCTGCGTCATGGACGTGGCCGAGGGGCTCGACACCGGTGCGGTGCACGCCGTCGCCGAGGTGCCGATCGACGACCGCGTGACGGCGGAGGAGCTGACCGCGACGCTCGCCGACGTGGGTGCGGGCCTGCTCGTCCGGACGCTGGCCGACGGGCTCGGGCCGGGCACGCCGCAGGCCGACGACGGCGTGACGTACGCCAAGAAGATCACCGTCGAGGACCGGCACCTGGACTGGGGCCGCCCGGCGGTCGAGCTCCAGCGGGTGGTGCGCATCGGCGGCGCGTGGACCACCTTCCGGGGCGCCCGCCTGAAGGTGCTCGACGCCCGCGTGGTCGACGGCCCGGCCGGGCAGCCGGGTACCCCGGGACGCCTGGCCGGCACGACGGTGCGGTGCGGGGACCGCGGCCTGGAGCTGCTGCGGGTCCAGCCCGAGGGCAAGGCGCCGATGGATGCCGAGGCGTGGCGCAACGGTGCGCGTCCCGAGCCGTCCGAGCGGCTCGGCGAGGACGGGCCGGTGGCGGCCGGTGGCTGACGAGGGCGTCCAGGCCCGGCGCACCGCGGTCGAGGCGTTGGCCCGGATCGAGGACGACGGCGCCTACGCCAACCTGGCGCTCCCCGCGGTGCTCGGCCGCAGCGACCTCGGCGACCAGGACCGAGGGTTCGTGACGGACCTGGTCTACGGCAGCGTCCGCATGCGCCGGGCGTGCGACTTCCTGGTCGACCGCTTCCTGACGTCCGACCCGCCGCCGGCGGCCCGCCGGGTCCTGCGGCTGGGCGCGTACCAGCTGGCCTTCCGGGACGACCTGCCCGACTACGCGGTCGTGTCGGCCACCGTCGCGGCGGCACCCAAGCGGTTCCGGGGGCTCACCAACGCCGTCCTGCGCAAGGTGGCGGGCGCCCCGGTGGAGTTTCCCGACGACGCCACCCGCCTGAGCTATCCGGACTGGGTGGTGGATCGCCTCACCGAGGACCTGGGCGAGGAGGACGCGCTGGCCGCGCTGGCCGCCATGGACCGCCCGCCGGTCGTCCACCACCGGGCCGACGGCTACGTGCAGGACCTGGCGTCGCAGTGGGTGGCGGAGCTGGTCGAGGCGGGCCCGGGCGAGCGGGTCGCGGACCTGTGCGCGGCGCCGGGCGGCAAGGCCACCGCGATCGCGGGCGCCGGAGCGGTCGTCGTCGCCGGCGACCTCAACCCCGCTCGGGTCGGGCTGGTGGCGGCCAACGC
>JAEZAI010000358.1 GCA_023427825.1 Actinomycetes bacterium | reverse complement strand
GTCGCCCGCCGAGGCGGTCGACGTGCTGGTCGCGCTCGCGATCACCGGCGAGGAGGTGGCGGCTCACCGCTGGTCCGTGCCGCCGGCCACGCGTCGGGTCGACGACGACCCGCAGTCGCCGATGGTGGCTGTGGCCGGCCTCACCGAGCCGGCCCTCCGATCGCTCCTGGACGACGCCGAGCACGCGCCTGCGATCGCGCTGCAGAACGCGTGGGACCGGTTCGTGCTGAGCGGCCGTCCCGAGGAGCTCGCCGCGTGGCGCCGGACCGCCGGCGCCGAGGTGCGGGCCGAGTCCCTCACGTCGCCCGTCGCGTTCCACCACCCCGCGCTGGACGACGCCACCGACCGTGCGCGGGAGCGGGTGGCGGCCGCGGGGATCCGCCTGGACGGCGAGCTGAGGATCCCGCTCGTCGACCCTCGGGACGGTGTCGAGATCACCGGCGGCGACGCCACCGACCGCCTGCTCCGCTCGCTCTGCGCGCACCCGGTCCGTTGGGCCGACACGCTGAGCACGATCGTCGCCGACGCCCTGGCCGAGGTGGGGCGGCCGCCCGTCGTCGTCGATCCGGGACCGTCCACGGTCACCGCCCGCATGACCGCACGGAGCCTGCGCGGCACCGGGACCACGGTCCTCGCCCTCGGCGACGCCGAGGATCTCCGGGCGCTGTCGCTGGCGGCGGAGCGACCGGCTCCCCCGCTGGACTACGGGCGCTTCCACCCGAGCGTCCGGACCACCGCCGAGGGCCGCACCCGGCTGCACACACGGCACAGCGAGTGGACCGGGCGCTCCCCGATCGTGCTCGCGGGCATGACACCGACGACCGTCGACGCCGGCATCGTGGCTGCGGCGGCGAACGGCGGGCACGTGGCCGAGCTCGCCGGTGGCGGCCAGGTCAGCGCAGCCATCCTGAGCGAGCGGCTCGAGGAGCTCCGCGAGCGACTCGACCCGGGACAGGAGGTCGTGTTCAACGCGCTCCACCTGGACCCGTACCTGTGGGGGCTCCACCTCGGCCGTGACCGGCTGGTGCAGAAGGCCCGGCGCGAGGGCGCGCCGATCTGCGGCGTCACCGTGTCGGCCGGCATGCCCGACCGCGACGACGCGGTGCGACTGCTCGACGAGCTGGTGGCCGACGGGCTCTGGCTCAACGCCTTCAAGCCCGGCGACGAGGCCGGCGTGCGCAAGGTGCTGGCGATCGCGGACGCCACGCCGCACCGGGTGTGGTTGCACCTGGAGGGCGGACTGGCCGGCGGCCACCACGCGTGGAGCGACCTCGAGCAGGTGCTGGTCGGCACGTACGACGAGATCCGCCGGCGGCCCAACGTGGCGCTGCTCGTGGGCGGTGGCATCGGCACACCGGAGCGGTCGACCGCGCTGCTCGACGGCACGTGGGCGCTGGCCCACACCCGGGTCCGCATGCCGGTCGACGGCGTGCTCATCGGCACCGCGGCCATGGCCGCCGCCGAGTCCACCGCATCGCCGTCGGTCAAGGCCGCGCTGGTCGACGCCGCGGGCTGCCCCGGGCCGGTCGATCGGGGCGAGGTCGTCGGCACGGTGACGTCGGGTCGTTCCGGCCTCGGTGCCGACATCCACTACCTGGACACGCACGCCGCCCGGGTCGCAGCCATGCTCGAGGACCTCGCGGGCGACGCGGCGAGGGTCGCCGAGCGCCACGACGAGATCGCGGAGGCCCTGGCCGGGACCGCCAAGCCGTGGTTCGGCGACCTGGAGCGACTGACGTACGCGGGCGCGCTCGAGCGGTTCGTCGAGCTCACCGCGCTCGGCCGCAACGGCCGCTACGAGGACGGGCGCTGGTTGGACCCGACCCACCGCCAGCTGTTCCTGGACCTGCTCCGCCGCTGGGAGGCGCGCTGTTCGGAGGTGGACGAGGGCGAGTTCGCCTCGCTGTACGCCGACCTGGACCACGACCCGGAGGAGCTCGACGACCCGGAGAAGGCGATCGAACGGTTCGTGCGCGCGCATCCGGCCGCGACGACCACCGAGCTCGAGCCGGCCGACGCCGCGCACCTGGTGGCGCTCTGCGACCGACCGGGCAAGCCCGTGCCGTTCGTGGTGGCGATCGACGCCGAGGTCCGCCGCCGCTACCTGTCGGACTCGCTGTGGCAGGCGCACTCCGACCTGTGGACCGCGGACGAGGTCCTGGTCATCCCCGGACCGGCCGCGGTCGGCGGAATCGCCCGCGTCGACGAGCCGGTCGCCGAGCTGCTCGACCGGTTCCAGGCCGAGGCCGTCACCGCCGTGCGCGCCGGCGCTGCGGACGAGGTGCCGCGCCGGTCAGCCGTCGAGGCGCTGATCGAGCTGCCGACGATGGTGATGGGCGGCGCGTCGGTCCCCTCTCCCGTGCGCCGCATGGCCGCGGGCGGCGACTGGGCGCTGGACCGCGGTGACGGCGCGGTGACCGCGCGCCCCGCGCTGACCGCGCCGGAGCACGCGCCCGGCGACCGCGAGGAGCTGGTGCTGCGAGGCCTCGACGGCCCCGTCGGCGCCGTGGAGGTGGAGCTCCGCTGGCCGGCCCTGCCCGGGGTGCCCGGCGACGGCCGGCTGTCGTTCCTGGTCCAGGTGCAGGAACGAGCGGGTGTGGCCGTGGCGACCGTCGACGACGCCTCCCTCTCCGCGGCCCAGCGGGACCTCATGGCCGTGATCGTGGACGCTGCCACCACCGCACGGGACCGGCGCGGCGCGCCGACCGGTGCAGGGACGGACCGGCTGGGCGACGCGTCGGTGCCGGAC
>JAEZAI010000347.1 GCA_023427825.1 Actinomycetes bacterium | reverse complement strand
CGGAGCTTCAGCGACAGGTCGACGTCGTTGTAGTTGGAGGCGAGCGCCTCGTTGAAGCCGCCGATCTCCTCGAACACCTCGGTGCGGATGCACAGGCAGGCCGCGGTCAGGCCGGCGACCTCCCGGTCGAGCGAGAGCGCCGAGCGGTTCTTCGGGCTGTCGGGCAGCTGACCGAACATGAGGTGCCCCGGGTTGCCGCCCAGGTGGACGTGCCCTGCGTGCTGCACCCGGCCGTCCTCGAACAGCAGGACCAGTCCGGACGCGCCCACGTCGGGTTCGCGGGCGAAGCCGACCAGCACCTCCAGCCAGTGCCCGTCGATCACCTCGACGTCGTCGTTGAGGAACACGAGCAGGTCTCCGGTCGCGACCGACGCGCCCACGTTGCACTTCTCCGAGAAGTTGAACGGCCCGGCGAACGGGATGATCCGTGCCCGACCGCCGGCCAGCTCCTCGACCTCCTCCAGCACCTCCTGCGGTGTGTCGTCGTCGGCGACCACCACCAGCTCCCAGCTGGGCCAGGTGGTGCGCTCCGCGATCGAGCGGACGGCCTCCACGACCATGCGGCGCCGCAGCCCCCAGATGCGACCCTCGGAGCCGCGCGTCGGCACGACGATGCTCACCAGCGGATGGTCGCGGTGACGGCGGACCAGGTGGAAGTAGCCCCGGTTGGCCTGCTCGACGACCTCGGCGTCGATGCCGACCCGGGCCGCGTGCTCCTCGAGCGCCTTGCGGGCCGACTCGTAGGCGTAGGGCTTCACGTCGGTCCCGGCCAGGACCGAGGTCGGGATCACCCGCCAGTGGTAGAGCACCTCGGGGACGTGGACGATGCGACGGGCCCGCTCCGTGACCCGCAGCACCAGGTCCCAGTCCTGGGAGCCGTCGAAGCCCTGGCGGAAGCCGCCGACGTCCCGGGCCAGCTCCGTGCGCAGCGCGGAGAGGTGGCACGTGTACATCTGGTCCCGGAACCGCTCGGGCGACCAGTCGGGCTTGAAGAACGGCTCCACGAGCGAGCCGTCCGGGGCGAGCACGTCCTCGTCGCTGTAGGCGTAGTCGACGAGCGGGTCCGCGAAGGCCTCGGCCATCCGGGCCAAGGCGTTCGGCACCAGCACGTCGTCGTGGTCGAGGAGCGCCACGATCTCGCCGTCCGCCGCCTCCAGCGCCAGCTGGCTGGCGCCGGCGATGCCCAGGTTCCGCTCGGATCGGATGACCGTGACCCGGTCGTCGGCCGCGGCCGCGGCCGCCAGCATCTCGCCCACGTGCGGTGCGCTCGACGCGTCGTCCACCAGCACGTGCTCGTGATCCGCGTGCGTCTGCGCCGCCACCGACGCCAGGCACTCGGCCAGGACGTCGGGCGGCGGGTCGTGGACGGGTGTCAGGACCGAGATGCGCATAACGCCGTCCCGGGTGTCGTCCGCCGGCTCACTTGACCACGACGTTCTCGCAGCGCATCACGTTGTCGGCGCCGCCGCCCACGTTGAGCGCGGCGACGCAGGCGCGGTGCGTGCCCTTGGACGCCGGCACGCTCACCGCGTACCCGTGCACGTCGCCGTAACCGGGGTAGTTCCGCTCCCAGCCGGCCCGGGGCCGGTCGGCCCACACCGAGTACCAGCGCCCGTCGACGATCAGCACGACCACGATCGGGTCGAGCGTCTCGTCGTCGACCGCCCAGCCGCTCGAGGTGATCACGCCGTTGGCCGCACCGAGCGACTCGACCGCGCCCCGGGGGTTGGCCGCCGGCACGTTGACGGCCGCGCACGCGAACTTCAGGTTCGCGCCGGCACCCTGGTTGATCCCGATGCCGCACACGTTGCGGTAGCCGCCGGGGACGCCCAGGAGGCGGGCCGAGAACCGGTTGCCCGACGTCCACATCGTGCGGCGCCACTGCCCGTCGACGAGCAGCTGCACGGGCAGCGACCCTGCGTCCGCGTCGGTGGCCCAGCCGGTCACGTCGATGCCGCCCGGGATCGCGGAGATGCCGTCGATCGCACCCACCGGGCTGCGCCCGGACGGGTCGGGCACCGCCGCTCCCGAGCAGCCGAGGGACGAGTCGCGGCCGTAGCCCCGGTTGACCGCGAGCACGCACACGTCGTGCCAGCCGGGCGAGAGTCCGCCGACGTCCACCCAGTAGCCGTGGTTCGGGCCCGCGGACGGGTAGGCGGCGGCGACGTCGGGACGGGACTGGTTCGCCACCGCGGACCGCACCACGCCGTCCACGACGATCATCACGGTCACCGGCCCGTCGGCGTCCAGGTCGATCGCCCAGCCGATCACGGTCAGTCCCCCGTTGTTCGGCACGATGCGGTCGACCGACCCGATGGGTCCGGCCGTCGCCCGGATCCACGTGGTCCAGGCCTGCGCCCGTTCGCGGATCTTGCCGAGCGACGACTGGATGCTGCCCGGGCAGCTGGTCGAGACCACGTCCTGGTGCCCCACCACCCGCGGCAGGTCGACGACCACGCCCGCCGCGTACTTGTTGGAGCCGCCGGACGTGAAGGCCACCCTTCCGGCCGGGTCGACGTCGTGCAACGCGAGCTTCCAGCCGATGACCTGGGACACCGACTCGATCGAGGCGGCGGACGGCTGCGCCTGCGTGTAGTCGCCGATCACCATCACGCCGACGGAGTTCGTGTTGAAGCCCTGTGAGTGGGCACCGATGACCGCTCGGTCGATGCCGCCGCCGCGGCCTTCCCAGACGCCGCCGTACTTGTCGACCACGAAGTTGTACGCGATGTCGGACCAGCCCCGTCCGTCCATGTGGAACGCCTGGATCGAGCGCAGCACGCCGGGCACGTCGGCCGGCGAGTAGGAGTTGCTCGAGTCCGAGTGGTGGACCACCGCCAGCTTCACCGTGCTCGCGTAGCTGGCGGGGCTGGTGGCACGGGCACCCCAGGCGGAGCGGAGCTGGATGCCGAACGGCGGCGCGAGGGAGGCGCCGTCGGCGAGCGGCGTGGCATCTGCGGTCGTCCGGTGCACCTCCTCGTGGACGGTCACCACGCGGGCCTGCTCGGCGTCCTCGGCGGCCATCGTCACCTGGTAGCCGTCGGCCGAACGCACCCAGAACGGCTCGGTGCCGGCGCGGGAGGTGGCGGCCTCGGGCGTGCCGGCGTCGGGGCCGCCCTCGCCCTCGACGTGCAGCTCACGCCACTCGCCGAACTCGCCCGACGCCTCCCGCACGCGCACGAGCACCGGCGCGGACGGGGCCCGGTCGAACGTGAAGCCGATGGCGGTGAACTCCCGGGTCGACTCGTCGGTGGCCACGACCGGCTGGTCCGCGAGCGGCTCGTCCGCCGCAGCCTGGACGGCCGGAACCTCCGTCGGGGGCAGCGTCGTGGCGGACGGCAGCGCCTCGGTGGCGCCGACCGCCTCGGTGGCGAACACGAACGTGGGGAGGGGCAGGACGGACAGCAGCAGGCCGACGCCGAACACCACGGCCAACCGGCCGAGGGCGCGCCGCCGTCGCGGGGAGGGCTCCGGCATGGGGAGCGAGTCTAGGCACCGCGCGGAGCGTGGTCGGCGGCACCGGATCTGCGATCGACCGCCGGTCAGGCGCTGTTCACCCGGCGACGGTTCACCCGGCCGTCAGCCAGGCCGCGATGCGGTGGGCCACCTCGGACCAGCTGCCCGGACCCGACTCGGGGAGCTCGACCGTCCGAGTCCGGACCGCACCGTCCGGGCGGTCCCGGCGGCTCGCGGTCACGTGCAC
>JAEZAI010000345.1 GCA_023427825.1 Actinomycetes bacterium | reverse complement strand
GCAGATCGACTCCGCCGAGGCGCTGACCAAGGCGCTCGAGGGCGCCAAGCCCGGCGACGAGGTCAAGCTGTCGTGGACCGACCCCGACGGCCAGAGCCGCACGGCGACCGTCACCCTCACCGAGGGTCCTCCCGACTGATCGCCGGCGCAGCACGGGAGCCTGCCGATCTCCCCCTCTCCCTCCTCGGCAGGTTCGCCCACACCGGGGCCGCCCTCGTGGCGGCCCCGGTGTCGCGTCCGGCCCGATCGCGGATCGAGCCGGTCGGGGAACGACGCCGACCTACGATCCGCGGCCATGGAGCTGTCCGAGATCTGGCGCTACCCGGTCAAGTCGATGATCGGGGAGCGCGTGCCCACCGCCGACCTGGGCACGGACGGGATCGCCGGCGACCGGGCCTGGGCGGCCCGGGACGAGGTCCGCGGCGGCATCCGCGGCGCCAAGAAGATCGCCGGATTGATGCGCCTGGCCGCGGCGTTCGACGACGGGCCGGGGTCGTCCGTGACGATCACGCTGCCCGACGGCACCACCGTCCGCGCCGGCGACGACGGCGCGAACGCCGCGGTGAGCGCGGCGCTCGACCACCAGGTGACCCTGTGGCCCCGGCTCCCGCCCACCGAGCTCGACCACTACCGGCGCGGCGCCCCCGACTCGGCCGACCTGCTCGAGGAGCTGCGGTCGATCTTCGGCCGCGAGGCCGACGAGCCGCTGCCGGACCTGTCGATCTTCCCGCCCGAGATCCTGGAGTACGAGTCGCCGCTCGGCACGTACTTCGACGCGTTCCCGCTGCTGGTGATGACGACCTCCGCCCTGCGGTCGCTCGCCGAGGCGCTCCCGGACTCCGTGGTCGACGACCGGCGGTTCAGGCCGAACCTGGTCATCGACACCGGCGACGCGCCCGGTCATCCCGAGCGGGAGTGGGCGGGCCGGATGCTGCGGGTCGGGGAGGCCGAGCTGAGGATCGTCGTCGGCTGCCCGCGCTGCGTGATGGTGACGCACGAGGTCGACCACGACATCCCGGCCGACCGGGCCGTCCTCCGGCACGTCGTGAAGGACCTCGACCAGGACGTCGGTGTGTACGCCGAGGTGGTGCGGACCGGGACGCTCCGGGTGGGCGACGCGGTCACGTTCGGGTGACGCCGACTCACCCGCATCGCTAGGGTCTCGCCCCGTGCTGATCCTCGCCATCCTCGCCGTCGGAATGCTGATCGGCTGGCTCGCCCAGCTCGTGCTGGGCATGGGCACCCGCCCCAACGCCCAGTCGCTGGTCGCCGGCATCCTGGGCTCGCTGGTCGGGGGGCTCCTGGCCAGCCTGATCGCCGGCGACGGCATCTCGATCAAGTTCAGCGGGCTGATCGGCTCCTTCGTCGGGGCGATCATCGTCCTGCTCGTGTGGCGGGCGATCGACAGCCGCAAAGGCTCCTGACGCTCGGAGGTGACAGGGCCCGGACCCTTCCGCAACCCGGACCCTGCCCTGTCCTCCCATGCACACCCCGGTGGTCAGGCCCTGTGAGCCGCCGAGGCATCCCCTTTTCCGACACCGAGCTTCGTCGTCCGGGGACGGCGCCGCAATGGGGACGAGTCCCCGCAGGCGCGGCCGGGCGGCGAGCTGCGCTCAGTCCGTGGTGTCGGTGGTGTCAGTGGTGTCGGTGTCCGTGGTGTCGGTGGGGCGCTGCGGACCCCGGGGGCCGCTGGACCGGCGGGTCGGGCGGCCGAGGTTGGACACGGTGAGCGCCACGACCGTGACCAGGAACACCTGCCCGATCACCGCCTCCATCGTGGCCAGCGTCTGACCGAGCCGGGTCGCCGGGGTGAGGTCGCCGTAGCCGACGGTCGTCATCGTGATGAAGCTGAAGTACTCGAAGTCCGAGTACTGCGGAGCAGTCGTCTGGGCGAAGTAGTCGCCCGGACCGCCGACGAGCGCGAGGAAGAGGAACAGCGCGCCGAAGAAGATGCCGATCTGCAGGTACGCGGTCAGGGCGCCGGCCAGCGTGTCGACCGTGATCCGGGGTCGCAGCATCAGCCGCACCAGCATGAGGAACGGGGTCACCAGGAGCAGCAGGGCGAACAGACCCGCGGCGATGATCTCGAGGGTGCCGGTCTGCGACTCGTGGATCACGGGGATCGCGGCGCCGGCGAGCGTGGCGAGCACCACGATGCTGGTGCCGGCCCGGCGCACCACCGGGTGTGCGCCCGTGCGGACGAGGGCCACGACCGCGCTCGTCCCGATCAGGGCCACCTCCAGCCCGCGGCTCCAGTTGGCGTCGGACAGGACCGGCCCGAGCAGCATCGCCACGAACGTCAGGCCGAGCACCGGGGCGATGCTCTTCTGGTCCGACTCGCGGACGATGCGACGGAGGCGCGGGTACCGCGGCTCGTCCGGATGGGGCCCGGCCCCTCCCTCGGCGGTCCCGCCCGGATCGCTCACCATGGGCCGATCATGACCGTCGCAGCCGCCGCACGGGTGGACCCGGAGCAACCGCTGCGTGGCGGGCCTAGCCTTCGACCATCCCACCCCGGCGGACCGCGAACCGGGCGGACCGCACTCCGCGGTCCGCCACGCCGACGGGGCGGGCGACCGAGGGGATCGACCATGACGACCGACACCGGAACCGCACCCGGCCAGCGCGACTACGTCAGCGGACCGCTCGCGCCGGTCACCGATGAGCTCACCGTGACGGACCTGCAGGTGACGGGCACGCTGCCCGCCGAGCTGAACGGTCGCTACGTCCGCAACGGACCCAACCCGATCGACCCCGACCCGAGCACCCAGCACTGGTTCCTGGGCACCGGCATGCTCCACGGCGGCCGCCTGGAGGACGGGCGCGCCGCCTGGTACCGCAATCGCTTCGTGCACACCTCGGCGGAAGAGCCCGTGTCGCCCAACACCAACGTGGTGTCGATGGGTGGGCGCACCTGGGCCATCGTCGAGGCCGGGGGCTCGCCCGTCGAGGTGACCGAGGAGCTCGAGTCGATCGGCCCCAACCGCTTCGACGGCACGCTCGACGGCGCCTACACCGCGCACCCGCACCGCGATCCGCGGACCGGCCTGTGGCACGCGATCACCTACCACTGGGTCGAGGAAGCGGTGCGCTACGTGGTCAACGACGGCAGCAAGGTCGTGCACGAGGAGACGGTGCCCGTCGGTGGCCGGCCGATGGTCCACGACACGGCCATCAGCTCCTCGTCGGTGCTGATCTTCGACCTGCCGTGCACGTTCGACCTCGACGGGGCCATGGCTGGCCTGCCGTTCCCGTACCGATGGGATCCCGAGCACCCGGCCCGCGTGGGCGTGCTGCCGCTCCTCGGCACCGCCGACCAGGTGCAGTGGGTCGACGTGCCGCGCCGCTACGTCTTCCACCCGCTGAACGCCGTCGACCTGCCCGACGGTCGCGTGGCCGTCGACCTGGTCGTGTGGCCGCGCATGTTCGACACGGACCGCCTCGGTCCGAACGAGGGCTCCTCCAAGCTCGAGCGCTGGACGCTGGATCCTGTCGCCGGCACGTCGACCGTCGACGTGATCGACGAACGGAGCCAGGAGTTCCCGCGCGGCGACGAGCGTCGCACCGGCGAGAGCCTGCGGTACGGCATGACCGTGGGCGGGCGCATCGCCGGCGGCATCCACCAGCCGCTGCTGTGGCACGACCTGGGTGCCGGCACCACGATCGAGGTCGACTTCGGCCCGACCAGCGCGGCACAGGAGTTCGTGCACGTGCCGCGGGAGGGCTCGACCGCCGAGGACGATGCGTGGCTCATGGGCTTCGTGTCCGACCGCGCCGAGGGCACGACCGACCTGGTGGTCCTCGCGGCCGACGATCCCACCGGTGGTCCCGTGGCGCGGGTGCACCTGCCCCAGCGCGTGCCCGACGGGTTCCACGGCAACTGGATGCCCGACCCGGCCTGAGTCGGTCGGGCTCCGCCCGGAGGTGCGGGCCGGTCAGTCGATGGCGGCCGTCAGACGCCGGCCCGGCGACGGTCGTTCTCGGCCCGCCGTGCGCCGAAGTGGGTGCTGAGGTCGACCAGGAAGGCGAAGATCACGATCAGCCAGCCGAACCCCGACACCGAGTCGAACGGGTTCGCCCACGCGATCGCCCACGCCAGCGTGGTCCAGGGCAGCAGGAAGAAGCCCAGGATGGGGAAGAGCCAGTTGTCGTCGAACGCCGCCGGGATCTTGTCGGTGAAGATCCACACC
>JAEZAI010000337.1 GCA_023427825.1 Actinomycetes bacterium | reverse complement strand
CGCGCTACCGCTGCTTCCTGCTCGGCCTGCCCGAGGAGCTGCTCCCGACCGACCCGCAGGGGATGATGCGGGTGTTCCTCGCCCGCGCCGCCACGCTCCGCAAGGGGTTCGACGACGCCACCTGCGGTGAGCTCGTGCGGGCGACGATGGGTGCGTACCTGCGCCCCGACCACTCGCTGCCCAACCGCATCGCCGAGTCGTTCGAGCGCAGCTTCAGCACCGCGTTCTTCATCAAGGTCTTCCTGCAGGGCGACTCGAAGCGAGCCGCCGACATGGGCGTGACCCTCGACCACGGCGACAAGCTGCGCGTCGCCGCCGCGGCGCCGCTCATCTTCGGCCGGCTGAAGGCCGTGCAGCTCCTCGATCGCATCCCGCCGCTGCGTCCGGTCACCGACGCCGCGGTCACGTGGACGCTCAAGCAGCGCCTGCGCAGCTACGGGCACCCCGAGTTCCGGACCGACGCGACCACCTACACGCACGCCGCGCCTGCTGCGGCCCACTGACTCGCCCACACCCCCGCCGGCGTCGCCATACCGATGGTCATCGACCCGGTCGGATCGCGGCCATCATGGGGCATGGATCCCACACCCGGTTCGTCAGGTGCCCAGTCGGTCGTGCTCGTCCACGGGGCGTACGCGGACGGATCGTCGTGGTCCTCCGTGATCCCGTACCTGCTCGACGCCGGACTCTCGGTCACCGCTGTACAGCACTCCCTCGAGTCGCTCCAGGACAGCGTCGACGCGACCCGGCGAGCGCTCGCGCTCCACCCAGGTCCGACCGTGCTCGTCGGCCACTCCTTCGCCGGCACGATCATCAGCGAGGCCGGCGTGGACGACTCCGTGGCCGGGCTGGTCTACGTGGCGGCCCGGGGACCCGACGCCGGTGAGGACTACGGCGAGCTCGCGGCGAAGTACCCGGCCGCACCGGCGTCGGCCGGCCTGAAGTTCGCTGACGGCGAGGGCCGTCTGGTCCAGGACACGTTCGTCCGCGACTTCGCGAGCGACCTGCCCCGCGACCGGGCGCTCGCCCTGCACGCGGTGCAGGGACCGGTGTCGGAGACGCTGTTCAAAGACCGCACGACGCAGGCGGCGTGGCGCTCCAAGCCGACGTGGTACGCGATCTCGACGGCGGACCGCACGATCAACCCCGAACTGCAGAAGTTCATGGCGGCGAGGATGGGAGCGACGCAGATCGAGCTCGACTCCAGCCACCTGTCGATGCTGTCGCACCCCAGCGAGGTGGCCCAGCTCATCCTGACCGCCGCCCGCTCGGCCTGACCCGCACGGAGCGGAGCCGGCCCGGACGCGCCGGACGCGCCGGACCTCAGCCCTCCAGGCGTCGGAGCACGGGGACGCACCCGATCGCCGTCGCCCGCTCCAGCGCCGCGCGACGGTCGTCGGGATCACCGGTGAGGTCGGCCTTGGCCTCGAGCGCCCGAGCGAGCCAGGCGAGCGAGCCCATCGACCCGTCGACGTCGATCGCGACGTCGATGTGGCGGAGCGCTTCGTCGTGCCGGCCGAGCGTCTGGGCCAGCCGTCCGAGGGCGAGGTCCACGCACCCGCAGACGGGCACCGAGCCGACGATCCACACCTGCCCCGAGAAGGGGGCGAGCCGCTCGTAGAGCACCTCGCACGCGGCGACGTCGCCCAGCGCGGCGCGGACCATCGCCGCGTTGCACGTGGTAGACAGCCACATCCAGTCGTCGGGGATGTCCGGCAGCGAACCCGCGGGTCCGACGACCTCGCGTGCCTCCTCGGCCATGCCGAACTCGAGCAGCACGAACCCCATCATCTCGATCGACGACTGCCCGAAGTTGCTGTCGGTCACCGCTGCGGTCATCTGCACGATCTCGTCGAACATGCCCTGGTCGATGAACGACAGCAGCCGGGACCCGAACATCACGGCGGCGTCGCTGCGGCGCGCCGTGCGGCGGAAGAGGTCCTCCGCCTGCGCCGCCACGTCCTGGGCCTCGCCGTAGCGACCCTCGCAGGCCAGGCGCGCCGCGACGAAGGCCTCGACCTCCAGGACCTGGATCGGCGAGCCCTTCTCGCGGACCAGCGCCGCGACCCGGTGGACCGCCGGCTCGTCGTAGACGCCCAGCTGGTACAGGGCGCAGATGCGCTGCAGCTCGGCGACCGCCCGGAGCTGGGCGTCCAGGCCGGAGCGCCGGGCCAGGTCGAGCGCCTCCTCGGCGAGCTCGAGCTGGATGCCGGCGTTCGGGGCGAACCAGATGGCCTGGAGCCTTTGCACGAGCACCCGGGCGATCACGTCGTCGTCGCCGGTGGTCCGTGCCAGCTCGACCGCGGCGGCGCTGCGGGCGTCGAGCTCCTCGCGGGATGCCACGTAGTACGTGAGGTTGGCTCGGAAGCCGCCCAGGAGGGCCTGCGCGCTGGGGTCGCCGTCGGGACCGAGCCGGTCGAGCACCAGGTCGACGACCGCCCCGAGCCGGTCGTTCGCACCCCGGTACTCCCCCGGTTGCCACAGCGTCGGGTGCACGAGCGCGAGTGCGCAGGTGACCATCTCGTCCACGTCGCCGAGCTGGTCGGCGACCTCGATCGCATCGGCGAGGACCGTCTGCGCCCGCTCCTCCGACCCCGCTGCGGCCCAGGCCCGCCCCAGGGACCGGAGCAGCTCGAGGCGGACGCCGAGGTCGCCGGGGGCGGCGAGGTCGACCACGCCGAGCGCGCGCTCGTAGTGCCCCGCCGCGTCCTCGGGGGCGTGGAGCTCCTCGGCCCGCTCGCCGGCGCGCACCGACCAGAGGACGGCGTCGGACGCCGACCCCGCGATCGCTCCGGCCAGGGCGTGGTGCGCCAGCTCGGCGAGGTGCTGGTCGATCGTCGCTGCCCGCAGCGATGCCACGGCGCCGGCCGTCGACGCGTGCAGCCGGGCTCGGCGCGACGGCGCCAGCTCCGTCTCCAGCGCCTCGGCGACGAGGGCGTGCGAGAACCGGAACCTCGTCGGCACCTGCGGGTCCTGGTGCACCAGACCTGCGGCGACGGGTGCATCGAGGGCATCGAGCACGTCCGCCAGCGGGGTCGCCGCGACGAGGGCCACCACATCCAGGTCGAACGTACGCCCGACCACGGAGGCGATCGACAGCAGCTTCTGCGACTCCGCGGGCAGGCGCCCCACCCGCCGTGGGACGACGTCGGCCACCGCGGCGGGCACGCGACCGGCGACCGCCTCGTCGACCCGGCCCTCGCCGACGAGCAGCTCGAGGAGCTCCTGCGCGAAGAACGGGTTCCCGCCGCTGCGGTCGTGCACCAGGTCCGCCAGCGCGGGGGACGCGGCGCCGTCGGTCCGACGATCCAGCCACAGCGCCACCGCGTCGACGTCCAGACCGGCCAGGTCGAGCCGGGCGCTGCCTGCCGTGCGGGCCAGCTCGCCGAGGCAGTCGACGAGCGGTTCGGGCGAGTCGGCGGACGGCGGGCGGGTGATCACCACGAGCGCGATCGGGAGCGCGCGCAGCTCGCCGGACACGAACTCGATGAGGCGCAGCGATCCCGGATCCGCCCACTGGACGTCGTCCAGGACGACGAGGGCGGAGCCCGTGATCGCACGGAGGACGCCGAGCGTGCGGCGGTAGATCGCGAGGCGGTCCGAGTCCTCGGTCGCGGTGTCCAACGGCAGGACCCCGCTGAGGTCGATCACGCCCTGCGCCGCGAGCTGCTCGGCGACCTCGGTGATGGCGAAGAACGAGCTGGTGGCCGCGCTCTCGGGGCAGCGCGCCCAGGCGACCGC
>JAEZAI010000332.1 GCA_023427825.1 Actinomycetes bacterium | reverse complement strand
CGCCTGCGCCGACCGGCGGTCCCGGCTCCGGAGACCGGGGCGGTGCCAAGGGCGCCAAGATCGTGATCGGCCTGCTGGTCGTCGCGATCATCGCGGTCATCACCGTCGGCGTCGTCGTGCTGGTCGGAGGCGGGGACGACGGCGACGACGATCGGGCCGGTCCGGAGCTCGCGCCCGACGACAACCGCACGGTTCGCACCGAGGCCATGCCGGCCGCGGCGGCGAAGATCGAGGTGGAGGGCGCGTCGGAGGGTCCCCACGGCGAGGACATGCGCGCCGCCATCGCGGACGTCGACGCGTACTGGAAGCGGGAGTTCGAGCCCACCTTCGGGACGCCGTACGAGACCGTCAGCGGCGGCTTCTTCGCCGTCACGAGCGCGGACCGGCGTGTGCCCTGCACGGAGTCGGCCGAGGACGTGGAGGGCAACGCCTTCTACTGCCCGAGCGAGGACGTGGTCGCGTGGGACGCAGACGACCTCATCCCGCACATGGTGGAGGACTACGGCCCGCTCGGGCTCGGCCTGGTCATCGCCCACGAGTGGGGCCACGCCGTCCAGGCCCGCGCGGGCGAGGGCGAGAGCACGCCCGTGCTCGTCCTCGAGCAACAGGCGGACTGCTACGCCGGCGCCTGGGTGTCGGACGTGCGTGACGGTGGCGACCGCCGGTACTTCGTGGTCGACGACAGCACGCTGGACCTCGCCGTCGCCGGCTTCCTGGAGCTGCGCGACACGCCGGGCACCACCCGGGCCGACGCCGGCGCCCACGGCACCGCGTTCGACCGGATCCGCGCGTTCCAGGAGGGCGTGGACGGCGGACCGACGGCCTGCGGCTACACCGCGGACGACCTTGCGCCCCGGCTCGTCGACCTGCCGTTCACCGACCAGGCCGACTTCGACAGCGGCGGCAACCTGGACCTTCAGGACGCGTTCGACCTGACGGTCGCGGACCTGGAGGACTTCTGGACCGCAGCCTGGCCGTCGATCGGTGGCGAGGGCGCGTTCGAGCCGCCCGAGGTGTCGGTGTTCGGGACGTCCGACCGCCCCGACTGCGACGAGCCCGTGGGGCTGTCCGACGAGGTCTTCTACTGCCCGGCCGACAACGTGCTCGCGGTCCGGGACGACGGCCTGGTCGCCAAGCTCCACGCACGGATCGGCGACTTCGCGCTCGGCCAGGTGGTCGGGTCCGGCTACTCGCTGGCGGCCATGCAGCAGCTCGGCTCGCTCGACGGGCCGTCGGCGGCGACCACCCGGACCGCGGACTGCCTCGCAGGCGTGTGGTCCGCGTCGGTGTTCTCGGAGAACCGCGACACCGCACAGCTGCGCCTGTCGCCCGGCGACCTCGACGAGGCCGTGTCCGCGCTGCTGGCCACCGCGGAGCACGGGAAGGGCTCGCGCACCGGCAGCGGCGCCGAGCGCGTGGCCGCGTATCGTGACGGGTTCATGGACGGCGTCGGCGCCTGCCTGAGCTGACCACCGCGACCGGGGCCGTGCGCCCCGCACACCGAGGAGCACCACCATGGCCGATGAGCACCCGATCCTGCCCGGGGCGGAGCCCCGCAGCGTGGCGGGTGGACCGGTGGGCGTGCTCGTGCTGCACGGCTTCACCGGCAACCCGAGCTCCGTGCGCGGACTGGCCGAGGCGTTCGCCGAGGCCGGCTACACCGTCGAGATGCCGCGACTTCCGGGCCACGGCACCCACATCGACGACATGCTCGACACGACGTGGGCCGACTGGTCCGCTCACGCCGAGGCGACGCTCGAGGAGCTGGAGACCCGGACCGAGCAGGTGGTCGTGGCCGGCCTGTCGATGGGCGGCTCGCTGACCGCGTGGCTCGCCACCCGCCATCCGGAGCTCGCCGGGATCATCTGCGTGAACCCGGCGGTCGCACCCCAGGACGACATGCTCGCGATCGTGTCCGAGATGGTCGCGTCCGGCCAGATCGTGATGGACGGCATCGGCTCCGACGTCGCGGATCCCGACGTGGTCGAGTCCGCGTACCCGCAGACCCCGCTGGCGCCGCTCGTCAGCATGTTCGAGGTGGCCAACGAGATAGTGCCGGACCTGGTGAAGATCAAGTGCCCGCTGCTGCTGTTCACGAGCCCCGAGGACCACGTGGTCCCGCCGACCGACAGCGACGTGCTCGCCGAGGCCGTCTCCGGCCCGGTCGAGCGCGTGAGCTGCGACCGCAGCTACCACGTGGCCACGGTGGACTTCGACAAGGACCTCATCATCGAGCGGTCCCTCGAGTTCGTCGCCCGAGTCACGAGCTGATCGAGCGCGCCACGAGCTGACCGACCGGCTCGTCCACGCGCCGGACGCGGAACGGCCCGCCGGTGACCGGCGGGCCGTTCCATCGGATCAGTTGTCGTGCACCCGGAGGTGCCAGGCCGTCAGGCCTGAGCGACTCGACGACGGGCCACCATGATCGCACCACCGGCGACCACGGCGATTCCGCCGACGGCGGAGAGGAGGACCACGTCGCTGCCGGTGAAGGCGAGGGCGCTGGCCTCGGCGGAGCCGGACGAACCCGACGACGCAGATGCGGCGGCAGGAAGCTCGGCGGTACGGGACTCGGTGTTGGAGAGCACGTACGCGTCGGACGAATCATCCTGCGCACTGGCCACACCGGCCAGAGCGAAGAGGGACCCAGCGACGAATGCGAAACCCACCAGCAGGTATCGAAGACTGTTGCGCATGTCCGCAAGGTAGCACCCGATTTCCGGCGGATGGAGGATGCAGAAATACCCAATCGCCCGGGTCCGATACCCAATGTCCGATCGGCCGATCGGGTCGCGCGGAGCGTGCGATCAGGGGTCGTCCAGCACCACTGTGCGTGGCATCCGGTCCTTCCAGATGTCGCCGTCGGCGGTCCACACCACCGGGGGCACCCGGGCCGACGGCAGGACGACCACCTCGTCGGTCGCGTCGGGCAGGTCGAAGTGGAACGTCACGGTGGCGGAGCCGCCGCGGGGCACGTCGAGCCGGGTCGCCAGGAGCCGCGTCGGACCGTCCTCGCCGGAGAGGAACAGGTCCGCGCCGTCGGTGGCGGGAGCCGTCGCGGTCTTGGGCACCGTGAGCGCGACCACGCCGACGTACTCGCCCGGCTGGACGTCGAGGCCGGGATAGGGACCGCCCACGTAGACGGGCAGGTTCTCGGGTGCGCGGTTGGTGGCGGTGACCGTGACCGACACGCGGCGTCGGTCGCCCTCGTCGGTCCAGCTCAGGTCCGACGTCACCTCCAGGAACTGGTCGAGCTTGTTGCCGCCGCGGTTGAGGATCGACAGGAGCAGCCCGTTGCCGGGCAGGTCGCCGCTGGCATCGAGCGCCTCCCACCCCGCCTGCTCCACCGGGTCGCTCGACCAGATGAGCAGGTGCCGGCCGCGACCGGCCTCCTGCATCGCCTGGAGCAGCTGGCCGGGCTCGTAGCCCCGCTCGTTGAGCGCGGCGAACACCGCCTGGCCCACGGTGGACAGCCGGTCGCGCCGCTCGTCGGTCGTGCCCCGGCCGAGGTACTGCTGGAGCAGCAGGTTGGTGAGCACGTTGTCGGCGTCGATCGTGGTGACCGTGCCGTCGGCCTCGGTGACCTCGACCGGTCCGACGAGCTGCAGCATCCGCTGGAGGCCCACCACGTCCATGGCGATCACGCCGTCGACCGGTGCGTGGCCCGACGCCGCCCACATGTCGGCCGCCATCCGCGCGCTCTCGTCGAAGCGCGGCGTCGCGTTGACGTTGCGCCACTCGCGGTCCGGCTCGAGCCAGCTCCACAACGCCTGGACGTCGGGGTCGACCGTCGTGCCGGGCGCGTCGAGGACCATGCGTGCCGTCGGCTGCAGCTCGGTCATGGCGAACCGACCCGCATCGACGTGGAGCTCGCCGGCCTGCAGGAACATGCCGGAGCCCGCCCGCATCTCGGCGTTGTTGGCCGCGAGCACCAGGTAGTGGCTGGGGCCGGTGAGGAACTGGTTGACGCCGGTGACGCCGGTGAGCGCCCGGTCGACCGTGTCGGTCAGGCGGTCGGACTCCTCGGAGAAGCGGTCGTAGGCCTCGGCGAGCGGCGCGACCAGGCCCTCCTT
>JAEZAI010000320.1 GCA_023427825.1 Actinomycetes bacterium | reverse complement strand
GGCCCCGTCAGTTCGTCGACGCCCGTCCCGGGCGCACCGATGGCCACGGCCACCCATCGGCGTCCTGTGCACCGAACTGAAACTTCCCGCTCCGCCCCCGGGCGCCCGCCAGCTCCGTCCTCCGCGGCACCCCTGAACGGGTGTGCCACGGAGGACAGAGCTGGCAGGAGCCCGGGCAGCGCCGGAAGTTTCAGTTCGGTGCACGGTGCGCCGATGGGTGGCCGTGGCCATCGGTGCGCCCGGGACGGGCGTCGACGAACTGACGGGGCCGGAGGACCTCGTCCGACGGCTGCTCGACGTCGCCCGGACGCGCACGGACACCGAGATGACGTGGGTGTCCAGGTTCCGGGGCGACCGGATCGAGCTCGTCCTGATCGCCGGGACCCTGGGCGGAGTGCCGGTGGACGAGGGGACCTCCTTCCCGTACGCCGACTCGCTGTGCGCCCGGGTGCTCGACGGGCGGCTCGCCAACGCCGTGGGCGACACCTGGGCCGATGCCGACACCCGTGAGCTGTTCCCGACCCTGCGGATGGGCATCCGCTCCTACGTCGGCGCACCGGTGAAGGCGCCCAACGGCGCCGTGACCGGGATGCTGTGCGCGGTGAGCACCGAACCCCGGACGATCGACGACCGCGAGCAGGAGTTCCTCCAGATGCTCGCCGACACGACCTCGGACCTGCTGCGGGACGTGCCGATCGTGGGCGACGACCGCCGTCAGATCCGTGACCGGGTCGGCCGGGTGATCAACCACAAGATGCTGCGGACGGTCTTCCAGCCGATCGTGGACCTGGAGCACTCCCGCGTCGTCGGGTTCGAGGCGCTGAGCCGCTTCCCCAGCGACCCCCCCCGCCCGGACCAGTGGTTCGCGGACGCCACCGCCGTCGGCCTGGGCGTGGCGCTCGAGGTCCACGCCGCCCGCACCGCCATCGACGCCATCCCCGAGCTCCCCGCCGACACCTACCTGAGCGTGAACCTGTCGCCCGCCGCACTGATGTCGGTCGACGCGGAGGAGCTGCTGCCGGCCGAACCGACGCGGCTGGTGATCGAGCTCACCGAGCACGCCCGCGTCGGCGACTACCAGGAGCTGCGCACCGCGGTGAAGCAACTTCGGGCGGAGGGCGTGCGGATCGCCGTGGACGACGCCGGCGCCGGCTTCGCGAGCTTCCGCCACATCCTCGAGCTCGAGCCCGACATCGTGAAGGTGGACCTCTCGATCAGCCAGGGCATCGCCGACGACCCCGCCCGCCAGGCGCTCGTCGGCGGCATGGCCGAGCTGGCGCACCAGTCGGGCGCCACGCTCGTCGCCGAAGGCGTCGAGGACCCGAGGGACCTCGACCGGTTGAGCATCCTCGGTGTCAGCGTGTTCCAGGGCTACCTCTTCGGGCGCCCCTCGCCGCTGCCGTTGACCGACGAGGTCACGATCGTCGCCGCGCCCGCCGCGGGTCGGCGCGAGCGCCCGTCGGAACCGGTCATCGAGACCCGCTTCGAGGCGGCGATCATGGGCTCCGCGGTGCCCACCGCGATCGTCGACCTGGACGGGACCCTCCGATCGGTGAACCACCACTTCGCGACGTTCCTGCGCCGCAGCGTCGCCGAGGTGGAGTCGCTGACGTTCCAGGACCTCACCCACCCCGACGACCTGGAGATCGACCTCGAGCACCTGCGGGAGTGCCTGGAGGACCGGCGGGACAGCTACCGCATCACCAAGCGGTACCTCGACCCGGGCGGCCACGAGATGCCCGCCGACCTCATCGTCACGGTGGTGCGGGACCGCTCACGCCGTCCGCGGTACTTCATCTCGCACGTGCTCCCGGTCTGACCGGGACCCGACCGGACGCGCCCGAACGGTGCGGTTCAGGCGCTGATGACCTCGCCGAAGCGCTCCAGGGTCGCCGGGGGCGCGAAGTCGGCGAACCACGAGTAGACGCGGTCCACCCCGCGCCCGTGCAGGCCGGCGAAGTGGTCGACGAGCTCGCCGACGGTGCCGATGACCACGCGGGATCCGAGGCCCTCGGTCCCGAAGCGACGGTGCACGGTGGCGGTGACCACGTCCCGGTCGGCCTCGTCCGCGACGACGGCGACCATGGCCTGGACGGACACCCGGGCGTCGCCCGCTCGCTCGCGCAGCTCCTCCAGCCGGTCGAGCTGGTGCACCGGCAGGTTCCACCAGTCCGCGTGCCGTGCGACCAGATCGAGCGTGCGCGGCCCCACGCCCCCGATCGTGATCGGGATCGGCCCGCTCGGGACCGGACGCTGCTGCGCGCCCTCGAGCGTGAGGTGCTCGCCCCGGAAGTCGACGACCTCGCCGGTCCAGAGCGCCTCGAGCACCTGCAGGGTCTCGGCCAGGCGACCGACCCGGGCCCCCGGCTCGGTGGAGCCCACCCCGAACTGGTGCAGCTCCTCGGGCCCCGACCCCCCCCCGATGCCCAGGTCGAAGCGCCCTCCCGACGCGTGGTCGAGCGAGGTGACCTGACGGGCCAGGACCGCCGGATGGCGGAACGCGTCGCAGAGCACCAGGTGCCCCACCCGGAGCGCGGTCGTGCGGGCGAGCACCCACGCTGCGACCTCCATGGCCTCCCACATGTCCTGGTCGGTGGCCAGCGGCGGCGCCAGGTGGTCCATGAAGGCGATGCCCTCGAACCCCGCCGCCTCGGCGGCGAGCGCCCGCTCGACGATCGCCTCGTGGGTCATGCGCATCTGGGGGAGGAAGAGGTGGAACGTGGGGCCGTCGGTGTCGGTCACGACGGCATCCTTGCCGCTCCGCCCGGGTACGGAGGCGATGGGAGGGTCGGACGCCCCTGGAGGCCTTCATGCCCCTGATCGAACGAGTTCTCGACCGCACGGAGTGCACGTCGCTCGCCGCCCACCTGGAGCGCGGCGGCGGGAAGGGCCTGGACGCGGCACGACGCGTGGAGCCGTCGGTCCTCGTCGAGCTCATCGCGGACTCGGGGCTCCGCGGCCGGGGCGGCGCCGGCTTCCCCACCGGCGTCAAGTGGGCCACGGTCGCGGCCGCCGCGGCGGAGCGCCCCCCGAGCGTGGTGGTCAACGCGGCGGAGGGTGAGCCGTCCACGTTCAAGGATCGCCAGCTCCTCCGCATGAACCCGTACAAGGTGCTCGAGGGTGCGTTGATCGCGGCGCACGCGGTCGGGGCCGAGCGGGTGGTCGTGGCGACCAAGTCCAGCTTCCGGCGGGAGCTGGCACGGCTGCGGAGCGCGATCGACGAGCTCGCGACGGAGGGCTGGTCCGACGGCGTGGCGTTCGAGGTGGTCGAGGGACCGTCGGAGTACCTGTTCGGCGAGGAGACCGCGCTCCTCGAGGTCGTGTCGGGCCGGGGGCCGTTCCCGCGGGTGGCGCCGCCCTACCGCCGGGGCGTGGAACCGCCGTCACCCGACCTGGCCAACGCGGCGTCGACCGCGGCGCTGGTGGGCGACGAGCCGGGCGCCGACCCGGCGGCGTTGGTCGACAACGTCGAGACGCTCGCGAACGTGCCGGCGATCGTCGCCCGGGGCGCCGAGTGGTTCCGCGAGGTCGGCACCGCGGAGTCGCCCGGCACGATCGTGTGCACCATGACCGGCGCCTGCGCCGTGCACGCGGTCGGCGAGGTCCCCATGGGCACCACGCTCCGCGAGGCGATCGACATCATCGGCGGCGGCGCTCGCCGCGGGCGCGTGATCGGGGCGCTGTCGGGCGTGGCCAACGCGATCGTCCCCGAGGAGCTGCTCGACACCCCGCTCACCTACGAGGCCATGGCCGGGATCGGCTCGGGGCTGGGCGCCGCCGGCTTCCTGGTGCTCGACGACCGGACCGACGTCGCATCGGTCGCAGCCGGTGCGGCCAGGTTCCTGGCCGTCGAGTCCTGCGGCCAGTGCGAGCCGTGCAAGCGCGACGGCACGGCGATTGCCGAGCGGCTCGCCTCGCTCGACGGACCCACCCCCGACGAGGACGACGTGGACGAGCTGCCCGGCCGGCTCGCCACCGTGACCGACGGCGCCCGGTGCGCGCTCGCCACGCAGCAGCAGGTGGTCGTGACCAGCCTGCTCGAGCGCTTCCCCGGATCGCTCACGCCACGCCCCGGCGGACCGGACGGCGTCGCGCTGGACGTCCTGCCGATCGTCGACATCGTGGAGGGCGAGGCGCTGCTCGACACCACCCACCGGGCCAAGCAGCCCGACTGGACCTACGACGAGCGGGACTCCGGCACCGCGCCGGTGGACCTGTGGCCGCGGGCGGACATGCGGCCCCCGGCCCAGGTGGTCGAGGGCAACCAGCGCGCGTCGGATGCCCTCGCCGGTCCACGCGAGGCGGTGCCCGACGCGATCCTCCCGCTCGTGGAGCTCACCGACGACCTGCGCCACGACCTCGACCGCGTGCTCGTCGAGGACGACCGGACCGCCGCGCTGCGAGCGCTCCGACGCCGGCTGGACACCTACGTGGACGTGGAGCGGCGCATCGTGCACCCCTGGGCGGCCCGCGTCGCACCCGAGGACACGGCGGACGCCACCTGGGACGTGGAGCTCGACGAGCTGCAGGCGGAACGCCTGGCCGCCCTCGACGCCGACGGCCCGGCGGACGACCGTGCGGTGGCGGACCTGGTCGAACGCGTCCGGGCGATCATCGACGGCGAGGAGGCCCGGATCCTCGCCCTGCTCGAGGAGAGGATGGACGACCGGGAGCTCGACGACCTGGGCGCCGGGGTCAGCGAGGCGCTCGCCACCTCCCGGGCGGACTGAGCCGTCTCAGGACACGACCGACCTCACGACACGACCGCGCCGCCGTCGCAGGTGATGACCTCGCCGACCGTGTAGGCGCCGGCACGGGAGGACAGGAAGATCGCCAGGCCGGCGATGTCCTCGGGCGTGCCGACGCGCCCGCTCGGCGTCAGTGCGCCCACGGCGTCCCAGTCGGTGCCCTCGACGTCGCCGCCCGTGCCCACACCGGTGCTGAGCATCCACGTGGGGAACGGGCCCGGCGCGATCGCGTTCACCACGATGTGGCGCTTGATGAGCTTGGCCGCCATCTGCCGGGTGAGCGCGTGCACCGCGGCCTTGGACGGCCCGTACGAGTGCGTGTCGAACACCGGGGTGCGGATGCCGTCGATCGAACCGATGTTGATGACCCGCGACGGGTCCTCGGCGGTGCCGGCCGCCTCCAGCAGCGGCAGCACCTGCTGGGTCATGAAGAAGACGCCCTTCACGTTGGTGTCGAAGACCTTGTCCCAGCCGAGCTCCGGGAACTCGTCGAGCGGCGCGCCCCACGACACCCCGGCGTTGTTGACCAGGATGTCGAGCCGGTCCTCCCGATCGGCGAGCGCCGTGGCGAGCGACTGGATCCCCTCGAG
>JAEZAI010000272.1 GCA_023427825.1 Actinomycetes bacterium | reverse complement strand
TCGCCGCCCACGCCGGGCTCCACGTGCTCGAGCTCCGTGAAGATGTCGGGCGTGTACAGGTAGCGGCCCATGACCGCCAGGTTCGACGGCGCCTCGGCGGCAGCCGGCTTCTCGACGATGCCGGTGATGCGGCCCAGCGCGCCGTCCCGGTCGTCGACCGCAGCGCACCCGTAGGCCGAGATCGACTCCTGCGGCACCTCCATGAGCGCCACGATCGAGGACCCCATCTGGTCGAACTGCTTGATCATGTCGGGAAGGACGGTCGAGTGGTCGTCCATGATGTCGTCGCCGAGCATGACCACGAACGGCTCGTTGCCGACGTGCTTGCGGGCGACCGAGACGGCGTGGCCCAGCCCGAGCGGCTCGCCCTGGCGCACGAAGTGGATGTCGGCGAGCTCGGCGAGCTCCACGACCTCGGCCAGGTCGCCGGTCTTGCCCTTGGACTGCAGCTGGTGCTCGAGCTCGAAGTTCCGGTCGAAGTGGTCCTCGAGGCTGCGCTTGTTGCGACCGGTGATGATCAGGATGTCGTCGATCCCCGCGGCGACGGCCTCTTCCACCACGTACTGGATGGCGGGCTTGTCCACCACCGGCAGCATCTCCTTGGGCTGCGCCTTGGTGGCGGGCAGGAACCTGGTCCCCAGTCCAGCCGCCGGGATGACGGCCTTGGTGACACGACTCATCGTGTGCTCCCCGGTTGCTGTGCGATCCGTGTCCCCGACCATCGGGGCTCCGACGATCGTACCGCCGGGTCGCGGGGAACCGACCGAGGAAGATTCCCTAGCGACGACCCGGCCGGGGCGGATATGGGGGGGGCTGTGGACGGCCTCGGGTCGGCCCTCCCCCGTCTGGGGACCCCGCCGAGGGCTGCGGTACCATCCGGCCACCATGCCCGTCTACGAGTACCGCTGCCGCGACTGCGGCCACGAGTTCGAGATCCAGCAGTCCATGTCGGACGATCCGTTGACGGAGTGCCCGTCGTGCGGGGGCGACCTGCGCAAGGTCTTCTCGCCCGTCGGCATCGCGTTCAAGGGCTCCGGCTTCTACAAGAACGACGCCGGTTCCCGGTCCAAGTCGTCCTCGGGCGGCGGCGACGGGTCCAAGAGCGACAGCTCCTCCTCCGGCGACGGCTCGTCGTCGAGCACCACGAGCGAGTCCTCCAGCTCGACGGCATCGACCAGCACATCGGGCTCCAGCTCGTCGGACTGACCCCCGTCGTCAGCCGGACCGGCTGCGACTGCCGGGGCAGGCCGGGG
Organism: Actinomycetes bacterium; assembly: GCA_023427825.1. GTDB lineage: Bacteria > Actinomycetota > Acidimicrobiia > Acidimicrobiales > Microtrichaceae > Dermatobacter. The sequence continues at coordinate 1,867 of JAEZAI010000272.1, read as the reverse complement.
CACCGCCTCAGGCGTGCTGCGCGGCCCGCTGGTCCGCCATCGCCCGCTGCATGAGGTGCTCGAGCAGGGCGATCAGCACCATCTTCACCGACTCGCGAGAGCGTGCGTCGGCCCGCACCAGCGGCACGTGCGCCGGCAGCGCCAGCGCGTCGCGCACCTCTTCGAGGGCGTAGGAGCCGGCATCGTCGAACTGGTTCACCACGGCCACGAACGGCACGCCGCGACTCTCGAAGAAGTCGACCGCGGCGAAGCACTCCTGGATGCGTCGCGTGTCGAGCAGGACGACCGCCCCGAGGGCGCCATCCACGAGGTCGTCCCACATGAACCAGAAGCGCTCCTGGCCGGGGGTGCCGAACAGGTAGAGGATCAGCTCGGCGTCGATCGTGATGCGGCCGAAGTCCATCGCGACCGTGGTCGACGTCTTCCGGTCGATCTTCGACGTGTCGTCCACCGACTCGGAGTACGCCGTCATGGTCGCCTCGGTCGTCAACGGCTCGATCTCCGAGATCGCACCCACGAGCGTGGTCTTGCCCACCCCGAACCCGCCGGCGATGAGGATCTTGACGGGCTGCGGCGCACCGCCAGTCGGCTGGACGCCACCTGCGGCACCGCCGCTGCGGGCCGGAGGGTGGTCAGAGGGCTCGTACTGCATCGATCATCCTCAGGAGGAGTGCGGGCGTTGCGGCCTGTCGTGCTTCGTGGATCTGGACGAGCCCGGCCTCCGCCAGGTCGCCCGCCAGGATCTGGGCGACGCCCAGTGGGATGCCGACGCGCGCCGCCACCTCGGCGACGGAGATCGGCGAGTTGCACATCCCGATGATGCGGGCGTGCTCGAACTGCAGCTGACGATCGTGCGCGTTCCCCGTCGCGACGACCAGCGTCTCCACCCGCAGGTGCACGCTGGCGTGACGGGTCCGTCCGCCGGTGATGACGAACGGGCGGACGAGCTCGCCGTCCTCCTCGTCGTCGTCGGTGACGGCGGCCAGGTCCGGATCCCGGGGCGCGACGCCGCCCGGCGGCGGCGCACCGGTCGTTGGGTCATCCCAGGGGGACATGGTCGGCTCGCTCGTTCCCTCTGGTCGTCGGGGCTGTGTGGGCGGTGTGGCCGGGATCGGTGCGGCGCGGCTCAGCCGGCGGCGAGCACGCTGCGGAGACCGGCCCGGACCTGCGGCGTCAGCACGGTGCCGAACCGCTCGACCAGGAGGGTCATCTCGTAGCCGACCAGGCCCACGTCCGCGTCCTTGGTGGACAGGATGCCCAGGCAGCTGCCGTCGGAGATCGAGGCGACGAAGAGGAAGCCCGTGCTCATCTCGACCATGACCTGGTCGACCTCGCCGTAGCCGAAGCACCGGGAGGCGCCCAGCGACAGGCTCGTCAGACCGGCGGCGATGGCCGCGAACTGGTCGGCGCGGGCCCGGTCCAGATCGGTCGACATCGCCATCAGGAGCCCGTCGGAGCTGACGCACACGGCGTCGCTGACACCGGGGGTCTGCTCGACGAAGCGCGACAGCAGCCAGGGGATCTGCTGCACCTGCTCGTTGACGTCAGTGATCACGGGGATCCTCCAGTTCCGACGTCGCCTCGACGCCGTGGTGGTCGGCCGCCCAGTGCGAGGACGGATCGTTCGGGGACGGGGTGGACGGGTCGTCGAGCGCCGTGGCCGGCTCCTCGACGGCGACGGCGCCGCTGCGGCCACGACTGCGGCCGCCCTGGAAGGCGGACAGCATGGAGCGCACGCCGTCGGCGGAGCGGTCCCGCTCCTGGACGGGCTCCGGTGCCGGCTGGCCCAGCGGGCTGTCCTGCAGCGAGGCGCCTGGCACCCGGCGGGTGAGACCGCCGCCCAGGCCGCCGCCGAGCGGTGCCGGTT
>JAEZAI010000270.1 GCA_023427825.1 Actinomycetes bacterium | reverse complement strand
CGGCGAACTCGGCCTGGACGAGCGGATCGACCCCGCTGGTCGGCTCGTCGAGCACGAGCAGCTCGGGACGTGCCATCAGCGCGCCCACCAACCCGACCTTGCGCCGGTTGCCGCTGGAGAGACCCTTCGTCTCCCGGGTCCGGTCGAGCGCCAGCCGTTCGCACAGGGAGTCGACGTAGCGACGGTCCACGCGGTGCCGTCGCAGCCGCGCCCACAGATCGAGGGTGTCGCCCACGTCGAGCCGCTCGTCGAGGCGCAGCTCCCCGGGCAGGTAGCCGATGCGATCCCTGACCTCCGGGCCGCCGGCGCGGGGGCTGGTCCCCAGGACCTCCACCACGCCCCGGTCGGCCCGGGCCAGATCCATGACGATGCGGATCGTCGTCGACTTGCCGGCGCCGTTGGGGCCGAGGAAGCCGACGACCTGGCCCTGCGGCACCTCGAGGTCGAGGCCGTCGAGCGCCACCACGGATCCGAAGCGCTTCACCACTCCGGCGCACCGGATCGCGGGTGCGGACGACGGGGGCGCCATGGATCCGGAACGTAGCGCGATCGGTCTGGCGCCCGTCGCTCGATCGGCGTACGGCGGGCGTTCGTCGCTGGTCGGCTGAGCGCCCGTCAGTCGAACAGACCGGCTGCGTGGAAGCGACGGAGCTGGCGGCCCACCGGCTCGCCGAGGGCGAGCACGGCATCGGAGTCGTCGGTCACGACCGGGCCGACGATCATGGCGCTGACGGCGGCGACCAGGGTCCGGCACGTGGCGCGGCCGTCCTCGCTCCGTGTCCCGAGGACCCGGGCCAGCTCGTCGGCGATGCGCAGCTGGACCGCGGTCCGCCGCTCGATCGCCACCGGTCCCGCCGCATAGGCCTCGACCAGGAACAGGCGTGCCTCACCTCGGTGCCCGGCGATCACCGACAGGTACCGCTCCAACCCGCGGACGGTGCGGTCGATCGGTTCGCCGGGACCGGCGACGGCCTCTGCGAGCTCGGCCACCAGCACCTCGCTGACCAGGTCGAGCGCGGCGAGGAAGCCGTCCAGCTTGTCGGAGAACAACCGGTAGTACGTGTCGCGCGACACGCCGGCCCGGCGCAGCACGGCCGCCACCGGCGTGTTGGCGTAACCGCCATCGGCCATGGCCCCGGCGAAGCCCACGAGGATGCGCAGACGTTGGTCCTCCTCGACCTGCTCTCGGGTCAGGTCGTGCCGCCCGCGGGGGAGTCGGCGGGCGTCAGCCACCGCGCGGGGCGTCGGGCTGGATCCGGAGGGTGCCGATGGTGGTCGCGAGCATGTCGTAGTGCCCGACGAGCATGACGAGCTCGATGAGCCGTCGCTGGTCCAGGTGCGCGGCGAGGCGGCTCCAGGTCAGGTCGTCGACGTCGCGCCGGTCGAGCAGCTGGTCGGTCGCGGCGAGCAGCGCACGCTCCCGGGCGCTCCAGCGGAGATCCGGCTCGGTGTCCTGCTCGCCGAGCGCATCGATCTCGGCCGCGGTCAGCCCGGCTCGGGACCCCAGCCGGCGGTGGTGGTCGAGCTCGTAGGTGCAGCCGCGCCGATGGGCGACGCGGAGGATGACGATCTCGGTGTCGCGGCGGGGGAGTCGGCCGCCCGGCATGAGGGCACCGGCGAACAGAAGCCACCCTCGGAACAGCCGCCGGTGCCGACCCAGGGTGAGGAACAGGTGCGGTGCGTCGGTGCCGGTGGCTCGACCGAGCGCATGGGCGATCGCCGCGTTGAGCCAGCCGACCTGCCGGCGGTCGCCGGGTGCGATCCGCTCGACGACGGTCACGGCCGTCCCGCCGGCTGCTCGGTGGTCAGCTCCACCCGCTCGGCGAGCGCGATGTCGAGCACCGGACCGAGACGGCGCCGGGTGACCAGCTCGACCACCGCCTGCCCGACGCGCCTGGTCGGCAGGATCGGAGCCACGTACCACGGGGCGGAGATGATCCGCGAGCGGCGGGCGATGCCCCGCTCGAGCGCATCGATGCCGCGGACGAGGGGAGTGACCCTGGTCAGGCTGCGGCCGCCCAGGAACGCGTTGGCGGCGTCGGTGCCGAAGCCGCGCTCGGTCATGTCGGTGTCGAGCTCCGCGAAGTAGGCGACGCCCACGCGCGCCCCCGACGGTCGGAGCTCCTGACGCAAGGTGTTGCCGAGCGCCTCGACCGCGGCCTTCGACGCGCTGTAGGCGCCGAGCAGCGGCACGTGGACCGCCGCAGCCAGCGACGAGACCGCCACGGCGTAACCACCCGGATGCGCGAGGTGCGCTCCGGCCGCTCGCAGCGTGTAGTAGCTGCCGAGCACGTTCACGGTCATCGTCCGCTCGAAGATCTCGGGGTCGCCGCCCACCAGGGGGAGCTGCGCCGCGATCCCGGCATTTGCGACGGCGACGTCCAGCCCGCCGAGTGCGCGCGCCGCGTCGTCGACGACCTCGTCGACCTGGTGCCGGTCCGACACGTTGCAGAACCACCACGGGGCGTCGAGCTCGTCGGCGACCTCCTCCAGCAGCTCCGGCTCGAGCCCGGCCAGCGCGACGCGGGCGCCCCGCTCGTGGAGGCGACGGGCGAGCGCAGCACCGATGCCGCGTGCGGCACCGGTGATGAGGACCCGCCGGCCGGCGAGCGCATCGGTGTGGTCGTGGGCCATGGGCTCGACCGTACCATCTGCGAACACAGGTGTTTCTGGATCTCGCCGCCGGGATCGAGGGCGGGGTCGACAGTCGGGCATCCGCATCGGACCGACCGGGCTCTGCACGACGAAGCGGGTGGGTCAGCGGCGCTCGGGCGGGATGTACTCGAAGCTCGGGCCTGCGGTCTCCTGGGATCCCTCGATCGTCATCGACATCAGCGTCACCGCATTGGTCCTGACGTGGAACATGGCCGACACCGCAGAGCCGAACTGCTCCGGGCGGCCGTCGAACGCCTGCTCCAGCCGGTTCAGCACGGTCGCGTAGGTCGCGTTGAACAGGTCCATCGCGGCGCGGATGGGGCCCTCGGGGCGCTCCGCGGTCCGGGGGGCTCGGCGCATGGGGCTCACGCCGTCCCAGTCGATCGTGATCGGGTCGCCGCTCGGCCCGCTCGTGGGCGTGTCGCCGGGCCGGTACCGACGCCCGAGCACGAGCTGCTGGAGTCGGTAGAAGTGGCCGACCGCCCGGCGCTCCGGGTGGAACATGTCGTGGTCGCCGTCCCACACCTCCACGTGGCCGGTGCCCTCGCCCTGGTGGACGATGAGGTCGAGCGCCTCGACGGCGGAGTCGAGGCCGGTGACCTCGAAGATCCGACCGGGACTGCCCCTGAACTGGTCGTCGGCGAGCTGGCGGGACGGGTCGCCGCAGAACACCGTGGCAGGGCCGAGCTCGTCGACCAGGCCGAGGAGGCCGGCGCGGATGGCCTCGTAGAACTGGCCGATCGTCAGGTAGCAGTCCGCCTGCGGCGGTGCATCGGGTGCGCACGGCCGCTCGATCTCCAGGAACAGATCGAGCGCCTCCGGGCCGAACGGCAGCAGCGACAGCGTGAGCGGCGGATCCCGGTGGGGGAGCGTCCGCGGGCCGCCCGGCATCAGCCGGGGTGTGTCGAGCGCCGCCCGCCCGCCGACCGCGTTCAGCAGGTTCGCCGTGAGCGCCAAGTGCAGCATCTCCTCCAGGAAGATGCTGTGGAGGATCTCGACCGCGTCCAGGTTCCGATCCGCGTCGAGCGAGTAGAGCGCGCACAGGTACGGAGGGATCGTGGCGTGCTCCAGCTCGATCGCCCACTGCAGGTGCTCACGCAGGTCCTCGAGCGTGGTGATCCCCACCCGTCGCGCGTCGCGCGGTGTCGTGTCGACCGACGCTCCGTCCGGTCCGTCCTCTCGGGCCACCTGCGTCCCTCCCCGCTGGCCTTGTTCGCGCTCTCGGACCAGACGTGCGCTCAGCCCATGGCGGCGGTCAGGACCGCCATGGTGCGGGCCTCCTCGTCGGGGTTGCCGCCCATGGGGACCGGCGTGAAGTCCGTGGCGCCCGAGGCCTCGATCCGGCCCAGCTGCTCGCGGACGAACTCCTCGTTCCCCACGATCGACAGCTCGCCCAGTCCGGGCACCCCCTCGATGTCCATCATCGCCCGGTAGCTCGGCAGCGACGCGTAGTCGGCCAGGATCGTCCCCAGGAACTCGCGGGCCGGCGCCGGATCGTCGGTGACCCACACCGGGATCGAGCACACGATCGACGGCGCCGGACGGTCCGCCGCAGCGGCGGCGTCGTTGATGACCGGTGCGATGTGCGTCTGGATCGTCCGCGGGCCGACGCACCAGAGGATCGTGCCGTCGGTCCTGCGGCCGGCGAGACGCAGCATCTGGTCGCCGAGCGCGGCGATCATCACCTTGGGTACGCCCTCGGACGGGCGAACGCCCTCGCCCTCGAACGACCACGCCTCGCCCTGGTACGACGCGCTGCCCGTGGTCAGCAGGTCGCTCAGGATCGCCAGGTAGTCGATCATGTGGCGGACCGGCTTGTGCCAGGGCAGCCGCAGGCTCTGCTCCACGTGCGGCTGGTGGTTCACGCCGATGCCCACGATCAGCCGGTCGCCGATGAGGGCCTGGGTGGTCAGGGCCTGCGCAGCGAGCATGTGCGGGTGGCGCTCCCACGTGGAGATGACGGCGGTGCCGATCTCCATCGACGAGCCGGTGTCGCCGTGGGCGCCGATGAGCGTGAGGGCGTCGATGAGCCCGACCTGCGCCACCCAGTACGTGGCGAAGCCGGCCGCCTCCGCCTCGCCCAGGCCGTCGAGGACCCCGGGCACCCCGTGTGTGAGCATCCGACCTGAACCGTTGATCCCGTAGCGCACGGGACGAGGCTAGGACCGACCCGTGCACCCGTGACGGACGGACGTCAGGGCTTGAGGATCGTCGGTGTGGCCACCGGGTTCGCTGCCGACTGCCAGACCAGACCCGGTGACGTCACCGAGATGACCGTGAAGCGGACGGCGGACACGTTGTTCCCGTACTCGGGAGAGTGGAAGGTGACCGACCCCGTCTGGTTCGTCACACCGAGGACATCGGGGTCCCGCTTCCACGCCGGCGAGCCGTTCTGGACGTACTCGACGGCGACGACGACCGAGGCGTTCGCGACCGGGACGTTGCCGTCGCGCATGACCTCCATCGGACCGACCGCTCGCCACTTGTTGCCGTTCCGTGCCTCGGTCCCCGGCGTGAGCCACTTCGCGTACACGGCCGTGCTGGGCGCGACGGTGGTCGTCGGCGGGATCGTCGTGGTCGACGCCGTGGAGGTGGTCGTCGGCACGGTCGTCGTGGTCGTCGTCGAGGTGGTCGTGGTCGACGCAGTGCTGCACTCCGGCAGTGGCGTGGTCGTCACCGGTCCCGTGGCGTCGGGATCCCACTGCCGGATCTCGACCGTCGGGTCCGAGTCGAGGTGGAAGCGGTACACCACCTCGGCGCTCGTGCGGGCGAGGACCTCGCTTTGACCTGGCTCGATGACCTCGGCGGTGTAGGTGGCGAACCGGTCGAGGTAGAGGCAGCCGTTGCTCGGGAAGTTCTGGTCCCAGTCGCAGGTGACGGTCACCCGGAGCCCGTCGATGTCGAGCACCTGGGTGGGGCACGGGCCGCCGGGCACGGCGATGTCGGGGTTGCTCCTGCCCAGCTCGACCGCGGCGTCGATCGCGCTGCTCGCTGCGTAGAGCTCGCGGCGGTCCTCGAGCACCGGCTTGGTGATGCGCGGTCCCAGGGCGACCATGCCCAGGACCGCCGGGACGAGCAGGGCGAGGAACGCCACCACGGCGAGCACGAGCACGAGCGAGGCGCCGGACTGCCCCCGGTGCGCACGGCGCCGCATCACGAGGCCCGCTTCACGATCTCGAGGCGCTCGACGTGGCCCTGGGGTGTCTGCACGCTGAGCTCGATCGCCTGCAGCCCGGGGTCGGACGGAGGACAGGTGCCGGCGGGCTGGAACTCCACCGGCAGCGAGGTGACGGCCACGTTCGACGGCGGGGTCCAGAACCGGACCTCCACGGCGATCGGGCCGTAGCCGGCTCGCGTCGGCAGGCCGGTGTAGGTGCCGGCGCCGGCGCACCCAGCCAGCGGCACATAGGCCGACGTGGGGTCCTGCAGGCGCTCCGCCGCGGTGCGCAGCAGCGTCTCGGCCACCGCGGTCTCCTTGTGCTGGGCGCTCACCGTGATCGCGGTGCGGAGCCCGGCGTAGGCCGCGGCGGCGACCACGGACAGCACGACGATCGCGATGAGGGACTCGATCAGGGTCTCGCCCCGCTGGGTTCGACGACGAGGCGCGGGCTCAGCTGCCATCGACGATCACCGTCCCGCCGCCCGACGTCTCCAGGTTCTGCCCGATCACGCGTCCCACGCGCAGCTCGCCGCCACCGCCGCCGAGCACGACGCTCGCGGACGCCGGCGCGTAGATCGTTCCGAGCAAGGACGCGAGCTGCGCATTTCCGACGATCTCGAACACCGCGGAGTTGGTCCGGGCCTGGAAGAAGAGGATGCCGGTGTAGGTGCCGGAGCTCTGGGGCGACAGGTCGATGTCGGCGCCGGTCACCTTGACGTTCCCGACCTCGTTGTAGATGAGGACGTCGGAACCCACGACCGACCCGTTGTTGACCTTCATGCCGGCCCGCAGCACGTAGGTGCCGGGCAGCAGTTCGAAGTCCTTCACGCCGCCGCCGCCCGCCGACGGCGGGAACTCGGTCGTGTAGATGCCCGGTTCGCAGACGCGCACGCCGTTCTGGACCGGGCAGTTCGTCCGGGTGGGCAACGCGGACGTGTTGGGCGCGGGCAGGAACCGCAGGGGGTCGAGCAGGCGCGTCTGGAAGGTGCCCGGCTGCTTGTCGGAGTGGGTCGGGCAACCGACGCACGACGCGCCGGCCTGGAGCTCGAACTCGCCGGACACGCGCAAACGGTACGAGGCCGGGTTGCCGGGGCTTCCCGGTCCGCCCGACAGGCGCACCGCCGGTGATCCCGACGTCGGGCGATTGATCAGCGCGTTGCCGATGACCTGCAGCTGGCTGTTGCCGCCGGCTTCGAAGGGCGTGTCGCCGCCGAGTGCGACGAAGGTGGGGACCTCGAGCGGCGGTTCCGTGCTGTCGGGCTCGACGAGCCGGCTGGCACCGTCGAGCTCGAACCCGAACGCCGAGGTCCGCGAGATCTGCAGCGTCACCCGGCGCGGTTCACCGGCAGTGCACGCTCCGACGGTGCCGTCGATCAACTCACACGTCACCGAGGGGGCGGAGTCCAGATCGCCGACGACCCGTTGCGGCGCCTGGACCACCGCGCACGATTGGCCGTCGTACTTCGCCCGGGTCAGCACGTGGCGACCGTCGGGCTGCTCGGACGTGCGGTACTCGATGCGCGTCGAGCGGTCCGACGCCACCAGCGTCACCAGGTGGGTCCCCCCGGAACCGCAGGGATCGCCCACCGCCCGTGCCCCCTGCACGTCCCTCGCGAACTTGATCGAGGACCACTGCGCAGTGGTGGCCTCCTGCTGGCGCTCGTGGCTGGCGTCCTTGATCCCGATGACACCGGTGAGGCTGATGGCGAAGACGGCCACGCCGATGAGCGCGACGATCACGATCGTGACCAGCACCTCGATCAGGGTGAAGCGGCCGCGTCGCGGTGACGGCTGCCTCTCCGCATGGGAGTGAGGCTAAACGGTCGGTGACGAAACGTCACCGGGTGAACTCGCCCAGCACCCGGAGCGGCCGGCCCACCACTCCGCGGGTGAACTCACCCACCGGGGGACCGCAGGAGATCGCAGGCGTCGACCACCGACGGGCTAGACAGGGCGGACCGGTAGGAGGGGTGACGTGAGCGCAGGAGCACCGGAGCATCCGGCGGAGGCGGGCCAGCGACGGCTCGCGATCCTCCTCGCCATGGCCATGTTCGTGCTCGTCGTGGACACGTCGCTCATGAACGTGTCGATCGCAGCGGTGATCCGCGACCTGGACACCACCGCGAGCGGCGTGCAGGCGGCGATCGCGCTCGAGGCCCTGGTGTCCGCCGCCTTCATCCTCATCAACAGCAAGGTCGGCGACCTGATCGGCCGCAAGCGGGCGTACGTGGTCGGCCTCTGCGCCTACGCGACCGGCGCGCTCGCCATGGTGCTGGCGCAGAGCCTCACGGCGATCGTCGTGTTCTGGGCGATCATCGGCGGCCTGGGCGCGTCGCTGTTGCTGCCGGCCATGCAGTCGTTGATCCAAGGCAACTTCACCGGTGCCGCGCAGCGTCAGGCCTATGCGCTCGTCGGCGCGTCCGCGGCGATCGCCGCCGCGGTCGGACCGCTCCTGGGCGGCTTCGTCACCACCTACCTGTCGTGGCGAGTGGGCTTCGGTCTGGAGGTGGTGATCATCGCCGTCGTGCTCAGCCAGATCGGTCTCGTCCGCGACGTGCCCTTCACGGGCGACCGCAGCATCGACGTCCCGGGAGCGATCCTGTCCGTCCTCGGCATGGGCGGCGTCGTGCTCGGCATCCTGCTGTGGCAGGAGGGCGGCGAAGCGGTCGGCCTCACGATCGCGATCGGCGCGGCCGCGCTGGCCGTCCTCGCGTGGTGGCTCGTCCGGGCCCGACGCAGCGGCCGCCCGGCGCTGATCGACCCCGACCTGTTCCGCCACGCCAACTTCACGGCCGGCGTCACCGGTCAGATGCTGCAGCAGGTCACGCTCGGCGGCGCCATGATCGCCCTGCCGCTGTTCCTCCAGATGACGCTGGAGTACGACGCCATGCAGGCGGGCCTGGCCCTGGCGCCCCTGTCGCTGAGCATGTTCGGCGCTGCGCTCCTGGCGGGCCGGCGCGCCGGTGACCGTCGGCCTGCGTCGATCATCCGCGTCGGCTTCCTCACCACGCTGGTCGGCATGGGCGTGATCATCCCGCTCGTCCCCAGGATCGACAGCGGGTGGTGGCTCGTCCTGCCGCTCGCGGTCGCCGGGACGGGCCTGGGGCTGCTGGTCTCGCAGCTGAACAACTACACGCTCGCCCCGGTCGACGAGGCCCGTGTGAGCGAGGCCGCCGGTGTGAACTCCGCGGCGGGCAACTTCGGGCTGTCGTTCGGCCTGGCGTTCGCCGGCGGGATCCTGCTCGCCGTGCTGTCGTTCACGTTCACCGACATGGTCGTGGGCAACCCCGGGATCCCCGCCCGCGAGCAGGAGCAGCTCGCCGACGC
>JAEZAI010000255.1 GCA_023427825.1 Actinomycetes bacterium | reverse complement strand
GGCCTGGTACACGTACGGCCAGTTGACCATGAAGGACCCGGAGTCGCCCTGGAAGAGGGAGCGGGCCTCCTCCTCCCCTGCGGTCGACATGTCGGCCGGGGCAGCGGACGACCGGGCGAGCCCGCCGACGATGTCGGCCGCGACATCACCCGCAGGACCGGCCATCGACGGCGTGGCGTCCTTGCCCTTCTCGGTGTTCTCGACGATCTGGCCGCCGGCGGACTCCACCAGGGCGTTGATCCAGACCATGTAGCCCTCGTACCGACGGCCCTGGACGCCGATGCGCTTCTGCTGGGACTCGGCCGCCTTGATCATCGCCTCCCAGGTGAAGTCGTCGGAGGTCGGATCCACCCCGGCCGCCGCGGCCACGGACTTGCGGTACCAGAGGAGCTGCGTGTTGGCCCAGAAGGGTGTGGCGACGAGCTTGCCGTCCCACTTCGCCGTCTCCATCGGCGCGTCGAGCACGCCCTCGGTGAGCTGCTCGACGTCGGCCGGGTCGGTGATCGGCCGCAGGTAGCCGGCGTTGGCGAACTCGGCGACGAACGGCGGATCCAGGCTCATCAGGTCGATCGAGCTGTCCTGCGCGGCGAGCCGCCGGACGAGCTGCTCGCGCTGCGCGTCCGCCTCGTTCGGGAGGATCTGGGTCTGGATGCGGTAGGCGCCGTCGCTGGCGTCGCTGCACTCCTGGGCGAGCGTCTTCTGCCCGCCGTTGTCGGGGTTGATGTACCAGGTCAGCAGCGGCGTGCCCGAGTCGTCGTCGCTCGAGCAGGCGGCCAACCCACCGGCGCACAGCACGACGGCCAGCGCGGCGAGGAAGGTCCGTGACGGGCTGCTGTGGCGGTGACGGTGACGGTGACGGTGCCGGTGCCGGGGCGCGCGACGTCGACCTCGGCCGGTTGGTCCCGACGCCCCCCGACGTCGTGACCGGCGATCTCGTCCGCCAGCACCTGCCATGCGCACCCCCCGGGTGGCTATGACCTACATCACAGCCTGTCCATGCCCAGTGGTCAACGAGTTCAGACCCCTGGCGTTCGGGGCGGCGTCAACGCACCGTGCCGGAACCCGGGACGCGTCGCGCCCACATCGGGCCCGAGACGTCCCGAGGTCGGACCGCGCCGGAACCCGGGACGCGTCGCGCCCACATCGGGCGCGAGATGTCCCGAGGTCAGGATCGCTCGAGCGGCGTGAGCTCCCAGAGGCGCGCGGTGAGCGGCGCGTCGAGCGGCCAGGCGAGGCCGGCCGCGAGCTCGGCACCCGTCGCGGTCGCGGTCTCGTCGAACGCGTCCAGGTCGGTCGCCCGCACCTCGTAGGTCGCATCCGCGTCCAGGCCGCGCAACGCGATCGACGGCGCCGGGCCCGACGGCTCCTCGAGCTGGTAGGCGAACACGAGGACGCCACCCTCGTCGCCGGCGATCGACCAGGCCGCCCTCGACCGGTCGTCGCCGTCCACCGGCGACACGTGGCGCCGCACCGTTCCGCGCTGCACGACGTCCTGGGTGCGACGGGCCCACTCGACCGCACGGCGCAGCACCGCGTCCTCGTCGTCCGTGACCGACCCCAGGTCGAGGTCGATGCCGAAGCGTCCCGACAGCGCCACCGCGCAGGCGAACGGCATCGGCCGCTCTCCCCACCGGGTCACGTGGGCCGCCATCACGGCGCCGGGGAAGAAGTGCGAGCAGGCCCACTGCATGCGGACGCGCGTGACCGGGTCGGTGTTGTCCGACGTCCAGAACTCGTGGAACCAGCGCAGCGTGCCGTGGTCGACGCGGCCGCCGCCCGAGGCGCACAGCATCAGCTCCACGTCGGGATGGCCGTCGGCCACGCGCGCCATGACCTCCCACGTGGCGCCGACGTGGTCGAACCAGACGTTGGCCTGGCGGTCGGCGGGCAGCGCCCGGGAGCCGGGATCGGTGATCGGCCGGTTGGCGTCCCACTTCACGTAGCTGGTCGACGGCGCCGACGCGAGCGTGCGGTCGACCACGTCGACCTCGAAGTCGCGGACGTCGGGCTGCAGCGGGTCCAGGTAGAGCTGGTGGCGGTGCAGCCGCGGCTCCCGAGCGTCGCGCAGCACCCACTCGGGGTGCGCGTCGTGGAGGTCGCTCACGGGGTTGACCATCTCGGGCTCCAACCAGATGCCGAAGCGGATGTCGCGCTCGGTCGCGGCGTCGGCGAGCGGAGCGAGACCGCCCGGGAGCTTGCGGACGTCGTGGTCCCAGTCGCCCAGGCCCTGCGTGTCGTCGTCGCGCGGATGGGTGGTGCCGAACCAGCCGTCGTCGAGCAGGAAGACGTCCGCTCCGAGGTCGGCGGCCCGGTCGATCAGCCCGACGACGCGCGCCTCGTCGAAGTCGAAGAACGTCGCCTCCCAGTTGTTGACGACCAGGGGGCGCCGGCGCTCCGGCTCGCGCAGCACCCGATCGCGGCTCCACCGGTGGAACGCGTCGGTCACGCCGTCGCGGCCGGTGCTCGACCACGTCCCCGCCACGGTCGGCAGCACCATGCGGACGCCGGGGTCCAGGCGGTAGGGCGCACCGAGCGCGCTCGCCCCCGCCCGCAGCCGCAGCTCCCACGGGCCGTCGGGCTCGGCGCGGGGCTTCACGTCGAGGGAGTGGTGCGAGTTGCCGCCCCACGCCACGCTCATGCCGATCACGTCGCCGCCGTCCTGCTGGTCGTCGAACGGTCCGGTGGGCGACAGCAGCAGGCACGGGCTGCGCTGCAGGTGCGGCTGCACGCCACCGAGGCTGGCGAGCACGGTCGTCCCGACGGTCAACGGGTCCGTGCTCCAGCGCCACTCGTCCGCCCAGCCCGCGCCGCCGAACTGCACGAGCTCGGCGTCGGACGGAACCATCAGGAACAGCGCGAGCGAGTCGTGGGCGAGCAGCGTGATCGGCCCGCCCTCCACGTGGATCACCTCGACCCACTGCTCGAGCACTCCCGAGTCGAGATGGGTCCGGAAGTGGTGCTCGACGGTCAGGTCGAAGCGCTCGTCGGAGGTGCGGACGGCCACGTGGCTGCCCGACGGGTCGTCGTCACGCTCGACCGCGGTCAGCGCCAGCCGGGTGCTCAGCGTGCCGTCGGCGTGGGTGACCTGCAGCGCGGGCGGCCGGAACGGGTCGGTGCCGTCGAGGGTCGGGAACGCGATCGGGTACCACTGCGCGCCCACGTCGAGCGTGGCGGTGTGGCCGTCGGGCCCGAGGCCGAGCTGGTGCAGCCGGCCGTCGTCGTCGGCGACCCAGCTGAGCCCCCACCCCCCGGCATCGATGCGGATGGGCTGGCTCGTGGGCGCGTCGGTCACGCCGGCGCACGGTAGTCAGCCCCGTCGGCTCCGACACCCGTCGAACTCGTACGTCACACGCCATCAGGGCGACCGCCACGTACAAGTTCACCAGCGGCCGTCCGACTTGTACGCCACGCGCCTCCATAGCGACCGCCACGTACAAGTTCGGCGAGGGCCGGCGGGCGGACGCAGCGCGCGGCGGCCGTCGGAGCTCAGGTGGTGACGACCGGGGCGAGGCGACGCCAGTCGTCCATCGGCAGGTCCTCGCCCAGGACCTGCAGGCACACGTGGTCGGCGCCGGCATCCCGGTGCTCCTGCACGCGGGCGAGGATGGCGTCCTCGTCGCCCCACACGACCAGCGCGTCGACGAGCCGGTCGCTGCCGCCGTCGAGCGTGTCCTCCTCGGTGAAGCCGAGGCGGAACCAGTTGTTCGCGTAGTTCGGCAGCGTCAGGTAGATCGACAGGTGCTGGCGGGCGACCTCCCGGGCGTGGGTCGGGTCGGTCGACAGCCCG
>JAEZAI010000186.1 GCA_023427825.1 Actinomycetes bacterium | reverse complement strand
CCGCCGCCCGCCGTTCGCCGATGGTGCCGTTGCGCATCAGGAGCCGGTAGATCACGCCACCGACGAGCATGTCGGCGAGCAGCTCGGGATCGACGTCGGCCCGGACCTCGCCCCGTTCGACGCCCCGGCGGATGACCTCGATGGTGGGGGAGCGGCGGGCCGACGTGAAGCGCTCGAGCGCCTCACGCACCTCGGGGTTCTCCCGGGCCGCGCCGAGCATGGCCGGGAGCATCCCGCCGGTGTCGGAGTCGGACAGGATGGACTTCAGCCGCAGGACGAGCTGGATCAGGTCGCTGCGGACGGTGCCGGTGTCGGGCGGAGCGGGCTTCTTCGCCGAGGCGGCGTGGAACGCCGCCTCCATGAGGTCCACGCGGTTGGCGTAGCGCCGGTAGACGCTCGCCCGCGACACGCCGGCCATCGACGCGACCGCCTCCACCGACAGGGCTTCGACGCCGCCCTCGCTCAGCAGCTCCACGGCCGCGGCCAGGATCGCCTGGTCCACGTGCGGGTCACGGGGGCGACCCGGCCCGGCCTGCCGCGGCGATGAGGCGTCGGCCGCAGCACCAGCGGAGCTCGCCGCCGTGCGGGCGTCCGCCGGCGTGCCGACCTCGGCGTTGCCGGTGGCGGTGGCGGTCACGGGTGCGACACCACCTCGATGTCGTCGCCGTGGGCTGCCGCCTCGGCCATCTCGACCTCGAACTCGTGCTCCTGCAGCACCTCGTCCGCCGGACGGGCGTGGGCCGGCAGGAAGACGACGGCCACGATCACGCCGACGATGGCGGCTGCGGCGGCGACGATCGCGCCGCCGTGCATGGCGTCGACGAACGCGTTGCGGGCCACATCGGCGATCTGGGCCCCGGCGTCACCGGCCTTGTCGGCCACGGCGAGGGCGCCGCCGACGCCGCTCTTGGCCGCCTCGAGCGCCTGGTCGGGCACCTTGCCGGACAGGGCATCGACGATCTTGGAGCCGTACACGGACGACAGCACGCTGCCGATGATGGCGACGCCCAGGGCGCCGCCCACCTGACGGGTGGTGTCGTTCATGGCCGAGCCCACGCCGGCCTTGGCCAGCGGCAGCGAGCCCATGATCGACTCCGTGGCGGGCGCCATGGTCAGGCCCATGCCGACCGCCAGCAGCATCATCCGCCACATGACCTGGACGTAGGAGCTGTCGGCCGTGAGCTGCAGCTGCAGCACCAGGGCGACCGACACCAGGCTCAACCCGGTGCCGACGACGACCTTGGTCCCGAGCTTCTCGACGATCCGGCTGGATGTCGGCGCCACGACCATGAGCGTGAGGGCCAGCGGCAGCATCCGCAGACCGGTCTCGGCCGCGGAGTACCCCAGCACGAACTGGAAGTACTGCGTCTGCAGGAACGAGTACCCGAACATGGCGAAGAACACGAGCGTCACCGCCATCGACGCCGCGGTGAACCGCGGGTTCTTGAAGAACGAGACGTCGAGCATGGGCTCCTCGGTACGCAGCTCGTGCACCACGAACAGGGCCAGCAGGACTGCGGCAGCGGCGAAGAAGCCGAGGATCAGGCCGTCGGTCCAGCCGCGGCTGGGGGCCTCGATCAGTGCGTAGACCAGCGTGGTCAGACCGGCGATCGACAGCACGGCGCCGAGCGGGTCCAGCTTGGGGGCGGACGGGTCCTTGGAGCGGGGGAGCAGGACGCCGCCGGCGACGATGGCCACCGCGGCGATCGGCAGGTTGACCGTGAAAACCTCGTGCCAGCCGAAGTGCTCGACCAGGTAGCCGCCGAGCAGCGGGCCGAGCGCCACGCCCAGGCCCGACACGCCGGCCCACACGCCGATGGCGCGGCCGCGCTCCTCGGCGGGGAAGACGTTGGTCAGGATCGACAGGGTCGCCGGCATGATGAAGGCGCCGCCGATGCCCATGAGCGCCCGGGTGGCGATCAGCTGGTTCGGGTCCGTGGCGAAGGCGGAGAGGGCGGAGCCCAGGGCGAAGATCGCCAGGCCCAGCTGCAGCGCGCCCTTGCGCCCGAAGCGGTCGCCCAGGGAGCCCGCGGTCAGCAGCAGGCTGGCGAACACCAGCGTGTAGCTGTCGACGATCCACTGCAGCTGGCTGTTGGAGGCGTCGAGGTCCCGCACCAGTGTGGGGAGTGCGACGTTGAGGATGGTGTTGTCGAGGGTGATCACCATCAACGACAGGCACAGCACGCCGAGGATCCACCAGCGGCGTCGGTACACGAGCTCGTCTGACATCTGCTTCCTGCTTCTCTTCACGCCGGTGGGGGTCCGGGTCCGATGCGCCGACCGGGGGTGCCCGGCGGGATTACGAGTCACAACTGTCCCGTATTGGAACATATTCCGATGCGCGAGTGTCTCGTAAAGGGGTGTGACGCATCGCACGCCCGGCCCGCTCTGTGATGCCCTCGACCGGGACATCCCGGTTGTTCTGTCGCGCAGCATGGGTGACACCTATGTCGCGCAGCATCGGTAACAGCTCAGGACGGTAGTTGTCGTGGTCCTCCGCGTCGCCGGCCTGAGGGCTGGTAGCGCTTGGTCGGGTCG
>JAEZAI010000143.1 GCA_023427825.1 Actinomycetes bacterium | reverse complement strand
ACCACCCGCAGGGCGTCGCGCTCCTCGGGGGTGAGCCGCTCGAGCTCCTCCCACCGGTCGAACACGCCGACGGTCCCCGGAGGGGTCATGGCCCCGGGGCGGTCCAGCCCTGCCTTGGACCACTTGGCCAGGTGCGGCATGCCGAACCACAGCGCCCGGCTGATGCTGTACGAATCGAAGCCCTCGATGCCGGACTTCATGACGACGTCCGACGACGACCAGGCGCCCAGGCTCTCGCCGAACACCAGCACCTCGGGACGATCCGCGGGGTCCATGCCCATGAGCCGCTGGTGGACGCCGAGCACGAGCGTGCGGAACTGCCGGCGACCCTGGCGGACCTTCTGCAGCGACAGGAACGACGGGTACCGGCCGTACTGGACGCACACGGTCGCGATGTCACCGCGGGTGAAGAACTCCGCGGACTCCTGGACGGTGTGGTCGACCCAGCCGGTGCCGGTGGGCGACACGAGCAGCAGGTACCGGCGGTCGAAGGCGCCGACCCGCTCGAGCTCCGCGAGCGCGGTCTCGGCCCGGGACGACGAGTGGATGGGGTGGTCGTTGAAGCCGATGTAGATGCGGATCGGGGTCGTGGCACCGGACTCGCCGAGCGTCTCGTCGATGAGCGCCGGGTCCAGCGCGTCGAGCACGAACCGCCGGCCCTGCTGCCCGAGCTCGTCGAAGGACGCCAGGCTCTCGGGGGATCCGGAGACGAGCGGGTTCGTCGGCGGCGTCGCGTACCCGGGGTCGACCTTCTCGTTGGCGCGACCGATGTAGGAGATGCCGGCCCAGTACAGGCCGGTGACGCCGCCGGTCCACATGGCGGCGTTGACGGCGCGGGCGAGCACGTTCTTGGTGATGCCCGGGCCGAAGTAGCGGATCCAGCCCTTGCGGGTCATGCGGAAGGAGGCACCGAGGCCGGTGCCGAGCGCGGTCACCGCCGCGGTGTCGAGCATGGCCCGGGGCAGGGTCAGTGGGAGCTGGTCGAAGTCGTCGGTGAAGAACGACCGACGCTCCGACAGGTAGCGCCGGGACGCGAACGTGGCCACGCCGAGCGACGCGCCGGTGGTGATGGCCAGGCGGCGCAGGCTCCGGCTGTCCTCGCCCTGCGTGGGGTCGGCCTTGGACAGCACGTCGTAGAGCGCGCCGCCCGCCGCGCCGACCTGGAGCAGCTCGCCGGTCAGCCGGGACACGCCCGCCGGCCAGCGCTGGTCGTCGGGATCGGCGGCGTTGGCCAGGGCGTTGCCGCCGACGATCATGGCGCCGCGGGCGGCCAGCCGGATGGCGAGCGAGGAGCTGCCGAACGTGACCCGGTTGGTGATGCGCTCCACGACCGAGCTCACGCCGCGGGCGGCCAGGATCGACAGCCCACTCACCGCGCCCTGGTGCAAGGACGTCCGAGGCATCAGCGACGGCTGGACGGAGCGGATGAAGCTCGTGGTCTCGAGCGGCGCACCGGGCGACGAGGTCAGCGGGGAGATGACCGACAGCACGGACTCCACGCGGGCGACCGTGGACGAGCCCTGGGGGGCGCCCTCCAGACCGATGTCGGCCGTGCCCGTTGCGGGGAGGTCCTCCGGTCCGACACCGGGCGGGTTCTCGGGGGCGAGGGTCGGGTCCTGCATGCAGGGAAGCCTACGGGGACGAGTGGGTTCGGCGACGCCTGACGGCAGGATGGATCGATGCCCGCCGTGCCGCCGCCCGTCGCAGATCCCGCCGAGCTCGTCCGCTTCGTCGGACCGGACACCGACATCGTCGTGCCGGGGCCGAACGGCGAGCCGACCGGCTTCGTCGACGCGCTCGAGGCGGCGGCGGGCGACCTGCAGGGCGTGCGCGTGCACCAGCTCGACTGCCAGAAGGACCGCCACTACCACACCGGCTGCTACGGCGACCGCCTCCGCCACGTGTCGTACTTCCTCAGCGTGGACATGCGGGCGCACTACGAGGCCGGCGGCGTGGACCTGGTGCCCAACGACTTCCACGCCATCCCCGACCTGCTCCGCCGTCGGTGGCGAACGCCGCTGCTCGCCGTGGCGGCGTCGCCGCCGGACCGCCACGGCTACGTGTCGCTCGGTCTCGCCGCCGACTACGCCGCGACCCTGCTCGGCGAGGTCCCCGTCGTGGTCGAGGTCAACCCGAACATGCCGAGGACCAACGGGCTGCACACCTTCCACCTCTCCGACGCGCTCGGCTGGGCGGAGGTGGAGTCGCCGCTGTCGGCCCCGGCCCCGCCGCCCGTGACCGACGTCGACCGGGCCATCGCCGAGCTGGTCGCCGAGCGCATACCCGACGGGGCGACGTTGCAGATCGGCATCGGCGCGGTGCCGGGCCTGGTCGCCGGCATGCTCGGCGACCATCGGGACCTGGGCGTGCACACCGAGGTGCTCGGCGACGCGGTGATGGACCTGATCGAGAGCGGCGCGGTCAACGGCCGGCGCAAGGCACGCGAGCGGGGCCTGGCGACGACGACGATCGTCCTCGGCTCCTCGGAGCTCTACGAGTGGGCCGACGAGAACCCGTCGCTCTTCATGCTCCCCGTCGACATCTCGAACGATCCGAGGGTCATCTCGCAGCACGACGACCTCTGCTCGATCAACGCCACGATGCAGGTCGACCTGCTCGGCCAGTGCGCCTCGGAGTCGCTGGGGACGCACTACGTCTCGTCGACCGGCGGCCAGGCGGACTTCATGCGCGGGGCGCAGCTCTCGCGGGGCGGCCAGAGCTTCATCGTCACCCACAGCTCGGCGGGCGGCGGCACGGTGTCGCGCATCGTGCCGACGCTCACGCCCGGCGCCGTTGTCAGCGCGCACAAGAACCTGGTGGACAAGGTCGTCACCGAGTACGGCATCGCCGAGCTCACGGGGCGCACCCTCCGCGAGCGCACGGAGGCGCTGCTCGGCATCGCGGACCCCGCGTTCCGGGACGACCTCGAGCGGTCGGCCAAGGAGCTGGGCTACCTCTGAGCGACGCGCCCGGCGCCGAGCCGCGCCTCAGGCGTCGTGCGGTCGGTTCGTCCAGCCCCGGCCGCGCGCCGTGCGGTACCAACCGCCCGCGGCGTAGGTGCCGCCGTCGCAGTGGACGGTGGTCCCCGTGACGAACTCCGACAGCTCCGAGGCCAGGAACACCGCCACGCCCGCCGCGTCCTGCGGCTCGCCGAGGCGACCCAGCGGGACCCAGGCCGGGATCCGTGCGACGTCGTCCTCGCTGAGCCATCGCTCGTACGGCAGCTGCTGGGAACGGGTGACGTCGGGTGCGATGTCGTTGACGCGGATGCCGTGCTCGGACACCTGGAGGGCGAGGCTCTTGGAGAACTGCGTGACCGCGGCCTTGAACGCCGCGTACACGGGGTGGCCCGGGATGCCACGGAACGCCTCGACCGTGGTCAGGTTGATGATGCTCGGTCCGGGCCGGGTGCCCGCGGCCACGTCGGGGCCGCCGGCGCGGATCAGGTGGGGGAGCGCGGCCCGCGTGACCCGCAGCACGTGGCCCAGGTTGACCTCGTAGAGGTCGGCGATCTGGTCGTCGGTGACGTCCTGGAACGGCGTGACCGGATGCAGGTAGTGGCCGACGCCGTTGACCAGCACGTCCAACCCGCCCAGGCGATCGACGGCCGTGAACACCACCTCGGCGGCCTGATCGCCGTCGGTGACGTCGACCTCCGAAGCGGTCGCAGCGCCGCCGGCCGCGACCACCTCGGACGCGGTTCGCTCGGCGGCCTCGCCGTCGACGTCCGCCACCAGGACCGACGCGCCGTGGGCTCCGAAGGCCAGGCAGATCCCGCGCCCGATGCCGTGGCCGCCGCCGGTCACGAGCGCCCGGCGGCCCGTGAGCAGCGGCCCGGGCCCGGTGGCGCTCCCGTGCTGCATGCGGGGACGGTACCGCTCTGATCGGATCGGACCGGGCCGCAGGAGGTCGACCCAGGAGCGCCGGACCGATCGGCCCATGGTCAGGGAGGGGGGTGCTGGGCGCACCATCCATCCATGGCACCCACCGCCCCTGGGAACGGACCGACCTACTGGCCGCTCGACGTCGAGCTCGACGTGGGCTCCGCCAGCCGTGACGAGATCGTCCTCGCCCTCGTCGCCGTCGGCTGCGGCCGGACGGCCGCCGAGACGCTGGCCGCCAGCCTCAAGCCCGCCGGGTCGTCGATCGGGCGACCGTCGCCGCTGGGCGGCCGTTGCCGGGTGCCCGGCTCCACGAGGTGTCGACCCGACCGCTGACCCGACCGGGCCCTCTGCTCGGCTCGTGGATGATCAGCCTGCGGATAGGGCGATCAGGCTGCGGGTGGGGCGATCGGGCTGCGGATGGAGAGTCGGGACGGCGAGATTTGAACTCGCGGCCCCCGGCTCCCAAAGCCGGTGCGCTACCAGGCTGCGCCACGTCCCGTGGGGGCGACACTACCCGGACGTCGCTCATCGCTCCGCCGCCATCCGGCGATGGGGAGACCCGTCGGCGGCAGGAGTAGGCTCTCGCCCCTGTGAAAGCCACGCTCGAACCCGTTTCCGACACTCCCGACCTGGAGCCCAAGGTCAAGCTCACCGTCCAGGTGGAGGAGGCCGAGCTCGAGCCGGCCATCGCCGCCGCCTGGAAGGAGATCGCCAAGGAGGTGCGGATCCCCGGGTTCCGTCCCGGCAAGGCTCCCCGGGCGCTGATGGAGAAGCAGATCGGGGTCGGCTACGCCCGCTCCGAGGCGCTGCGCACCGCCATCCCCGAGTTCTACAGCGAGGCCGTCATCGAGAACGACGTCGACGTCATCGCTCAGCCCGAGCTGGACATCGCCGAGGGCGAGGAGTCCGGCGACGTCACGTTCACCGCGGTCGTCGGCGTCCGGCCCACGATCCAGGTCGCCGGCTACAACGGCCTGCGCATCGAGGTGCCCAGCCCCGAGGTGCCCGACGACGAGGTCGACGCCCAGATCGACCGCCTGCGCACGCAGTACGGCGAGCTCACTGCGGTGGAGCGTGCCGCGGGCGAGGGCGACTACGTCACGATCGACATCTCGGGCACCCAGGACGGCGAGGAGGTCGACGGCCTCACTGCGGACGACTACCTCTACGCCGTCGGGTCCGGGATGATCGCCTCCGAGTTCGACGAGCACCTCGTCGGCGCCTCCGCGGGCGACGTGCTGGAGTTCTCGGCCGAGCACCCCGATCCCGACGAGGACGACGTCGACTTCAAGCTCACCGTCAAGGAGGTCAAGGAGCGGGTCCTGCCCGAGCTGACCGACGAGTGGGTCGCCGAGGCCACCGAGTTCGAGACGGTCGAGGAGCTGGTCGCCGACGTGCGCGGCCGCCTGGCCGAGGGCCGGGAGAACCAGACCCGGGGCGCCGTGCGCGCCCGCGCCGTCTCCGAGCTGGCCAAGCTGGTCGACGAGGAGATCCCCGAGGCGCTCGTCTCGGCAGAGATGCAGGGCCAGCTGCAGAACGTGATCATGCGGCTGCAGCAGCAGGGCATCGGCCTGGACGACTACCTGCGCGTGATGGGCCAGGAGCCCGACGAGTTCATGGCCGGCCTCAAGGAGAGCGCCGTCGAGGGCGTGAAGGCGGACCTGGCCCTGCGGGCCGTCGTCGCCGCCGAGGGCCTGGTCGCGGACGACGCCGAGGTCGACCACACGATCGAGGACATGATCGGTGACGCCGACATCACCCTCGAGGACGCCAAGGAGCAGCTGCGCTCCGGCGGCCAGCTCTCGGGGCTCAAGGCCGACCTGGCCGCGCAGAAGGCGATCGACTGGCTGGTCGAACACGCCGAGGTGGTGGATCCTGATGGCAAGCCCATCGACGAGCGGTTCCTGGAGCCGCCCGAGCACACCCACGACCACGATCACGACCACGATCACGATCACGACTGATCGGACGGCCCCCGGGATACGGTGGGCCACCCACCAGAGCGACCGCCGGCCCCACAGGGGCGCCGGTCGGGCCACCAGCCCCATCGACCAGGAGCGAGCCGAGTGCCCCCCATCCAGCCGCAGAGCTACCTCGTCCCCAACGTCATCGAGCAGACGAGCCGCGGCGAGCGCTACTCGGACCTCTACTCGCGGCTGCTCCGCGAGAACATCATCTTCCTGGGCACGCCGATCGACGACGCCGTCGCCAACCTGATCTGCGCCCAGCTGCTGTTCCTCGAGTCGGAGAACCCCGACAAGGACATCAGCATCTACATCAACTCGCCGGGCGGCGACATTAACGCTCTCATGGCGATCTACGACACCATGCAGTACATCCGGCCCGAGATCGCCACCCTGTGCTTCGGCCAGGCCGCGTCCGCCGCCGCCGTGCTGCTCGCCGCCGGCACCCCCGGCAAGCGCCTGGCGCTCCCCAACGCACGGGTCCTGATCCACCAGCCGTACGCGCAGTCCGGCTACGCCCAGGTGTCGGACCTGGAGATCGCCGCCAACGAGATCATCCGGCTCAAGGAGACCCTCGAGCACGTGCTGAGCCGCCACACCGGCCAGTCGGTCGAGAAGATCTCCAAGGACACCGACCGCGACTACGTCATGACCGCGGCCGAGGCCAAGGAGTACGGGATCATCGACGAGGTGATCGAGGCCCGCGACGTGGTGGACAACAGCGGGCCCATCGCGGCGATCCGCTGACGGATCGTGCACAATGGTCCACCACGCCGGGACCCCCTCGGCATGGTGCGCCCCACTCACCCGGTGTGCCACACCATCCAGCCGACCCTGAAGGAGCCCGGTGGCGAAGTTCGGTGACGGAGGAGAGCTCCTCAAGTGCTCCTTCTGCGGCAAGTCGCAGAAGCAGGTCAAGAAGCTCATCGCGGGCCCGGGGGTCTACATCTGCGACGAGTGCATCGACCTCTGCAACGAGATCATCGAGGAGGAGCTCGCCGAGACGGGTGAGCTGGTCCTCGACGAGCTCCCCAAGCCGGCCGAGATCTTCGAGTTCCTCGACGACTTCATCGTCGGCCAGGACCGCGCCAAGAAGATCCTCTCGGTCGCGGTCTACAACCACTACAAGCGGGTCCAGCACGGCGCCACGCGCTCCGGACCCGACGAGGTGGAGCTCGCCAAGAGCAACATCATGCTCATCGGCCCCACCGGCTGCGGAAAGACGCTGCTCGCGCAGACGCTCGCACGCATGCTCAACGTGCCGTTCGCGATCGCGGACGCGACGGCGCTCACC
>JAEZAI010000604.1 GCA_023427825.1 Actinomycetes bacterium | reverse complement strand
AACGGAGGCCATGGCCTCCGTTTCAGCTGACAACTCGGGAGTCGGAGCGCTTGGGGAGGACCCAGCCCGGGCGCGGGAAGTGGCAGGTGTACCCCTGCGGGTACTTCTGCAGGTAGTCCTGGTGCTCGGGCTCGGCCTCCCAGAAGTCACCGGCCGGCTCGACCTCGGTGACGATCGGACCCGGCCATCGGCCGGACCGCTCCACGTCCGCGATCGTGTCGATGGCGACCTGCTTCTGCTCGTCGCTGGTGAAGTAGATCGCGGACCGGTAGCTGCGACCGATGTCGTTGCCCTGGCGGTTCAGCGTCGTCGGGTCGTGGATCTGGAAGAAGAACTCCAGCAGCCGTCGGTAGCTGAGCACCTCGGGGTCGAAGATCACCTCGACCGCCTCGGCGTGGTCGCCGAGCCGGCGATACGTGGCGTTCGGCGTCTCGGGGTCGCCCGAGTAGCCGGTTCGGGTGGAGATCACCCCGGGCAGCTGTCGCAGCAGCTCCTGTGACCCCCAGAAGCAACCGTTCGCGAGGACCGCTCGTTCGGTCGTCATCGTTCCTCCTCATCGATGGGCAGAGTCCCATCGGGACCATCAACACCGAAGCACTCCCCAAGCATCCCGTCCACGACCTCAGGGGAGCGCCGGACCTGAGAGAACCGCAGGGCGCGGATGTCGCGGACATTCACTAGTACGCGCTTGTATTGGATATTTGAACGTCCTAGGTTGCCCTCATGGGACCTGCACGCGACGTCGCCGGCGGATCGAGCCCGAGGCGGTACGAGTCGCCCTTGCGGGCCAGGCGTGCCGACGAGACCCGGGCGTCGCTGATCGCTGCAGCGACCGAGCTGTTCACCACGCAAGGGTGGGCCAGGACCGGCATGCGCCAGGTCGCCACGACTGCCGGGGTGGCGGTCGAGACGCTCTACTCGCACTTCTCGTCCAAGCGGAAGCTGCTCGACGCGGTCGTGGACCAAGCCGTCGTGGGCGATGACGCCCCGATCGCAGTCGCGGAGCGCCCGGAGTTCGCCGCCATCGGCACGGGATCACGGACGTCGCGGATCGCCGCGGCGACGTCGCTGCTGACCGACGTCCACCGGCGGACTGCGCCGTTCGCCAAGCTCATCCGCGAGGCCGCGACGTCGGACGAAGAGGTCGCGGAGGTGCTTCGGGCGACCCGGCGCCGCCAGCGCATCGACGTGCAGGGAGCGCTCGGACTGATCCTGGGCCGTCTCCCCACCGAGGAGGAGCTCGACGCCACCTGGGCGATCGTGAGCCCCGAGGTGTTCCTCCTGCTCGTCGAGGAGTCGGGCTGGTCCCTCGACCGCTACGAGCGGTGGATGACGGACACGCTCGGGCGCCTGCTGCCGCGGCGATGAGGAAGGGAGCTCACCATGACCATCGACCCGAACGGCCCGGCCGACACGACGATGATGCGCATCGTGCACGACGCCCTCCGGCGGGACCTCGACCGGGCGAGGCGCACGCTCACGGCCGAGCCGGCCCCGACCCCTCGTCAACGTGCCGCCATCGCCGAGCAGCTCCGCTGGATGATGGCGTTCCTCGAGGCGCACCACCGGTCCGAGGACGAGGGCCTCTATCCGCTCGTGAGGGATCGTGACGCCGGCGCCGCCGACCTGCTGGGCACCATGGCGTCGGACCACTCGGCGATCGCGGCGGCGATCAGCTCGGTGGAGTCAGCGGCCGGCGGATCCCCCGACGATCCATCAGACCGCCTGGTCCGGGCGCTCGACGAGCTGAGCGCCGTGCTGCTCCCCCACCTTCGCCGGGAGGAGGACGAGATGATGCCGGTCGTCTCACGCTCGATCACCGCCGGCGAGTGGAGCGACATCGAGCACCGCTTCAACCTGGACGGCAGGTCCATGGCCGAGCTCGGGCGAACGGGCCACTGGTTGATCGACGACGCGTCGCCGCAGGACCGCGCCACCGTCCTGTCGCTCGTCCCGCCGGTGCCGCGTGCGGTGCTGCTGGTCGGCTTCTGGCCGCCCTACCGGCTTCGAGCTCGCAGGTGCTGGCGCCCTCGTCGCCGTGTCCAGCACCGGGGCCGGGCCGTGGTGGAGGTCGACCAGGACATCGATGCGACCTGGGACGTCGTGCGCGACCCCACCAGGGTCGGCGAGTGGAGCCACGAGTGCGTCGCGGGCGAATGGGTCGGCGACGCCACCGACGCGCGGCCCGGCGCACGGTTCCGCGGCCGCAACCGCCAGGGACGGATGCACTGGGGCCGGGTGTGCGAGGTCGTCAGCGTGGCGCCGCACGACCTCGTGTGGCGGACCGTCCCCTCCGCGCTCTATCCGGACAGCACGGAGTGGACGATCCACCTCGAGCCGACCGACAGCGGTGGCACGAGAATCGAGCAGAGGTTCGAGGTGGTGAAGGGCACGGTGCTCGAGCCGCTCTACGCCACGCTCCTCCCTGCCCATCGCGATCGGACCGAGGCGCTGGAGCGTGACCTCCAACGGCTCGGCGTGGTCGCAGGCCGCTCCGCCCGAGCCGTTCCCGGCTGACCGCCCGGCGCAGACCGGCCGACCGGCGCAGAACAAGACCGGACACCGCGCACGACCGGCGTCGAGCGGATGCCGCGCACGACGGCGTCGAGCTCCGTGTGGCCGGCGGATGGCAGAGCGTCGATACCAGCAGCAGCTGGAGAGACGCCGGACGGCAGCGCGGTCAGGTGGCGTCCGCGAGAGCGAGAAGGTGCCAGTCGCCGGTCACACCCCGGAGCTCGTGGACGCCAAGCGACACGAACGCGATGTCCGACCCTGCTGCGAGGTCGGCGGTGATGGACGAGACCACGACTTCGCGACCGTGCGCGACGTCGGCGATACGTGCGGCGACGTGAACGGTGATCCCTGACACGTCGTGGTCCTGCACGTCGCATTCGCCCGTGTGGATCCCGACCCGAACCTCGATCCCGAGGCCCAACACCTCGCGTGCGATGGCCTGGCCGCATCGCATGGCCTTGGCCGGCCCATCGAACACCGCAACGAAGCCATCACCGGTGGTCTTGACCTCGCGCCCGCCGAAGCGGGCGAGCTGCTGGCGCACGATCCGGTCGTGTCGGTCCAGCAGCGTCCGCCATTGACGATCGCCGACTCGGGCGAGATGTTCGGTCGAACCGACGATGTCGCTGAACATCACCGTGGTGAGGATGCGATCCCCACGCGCTGCCGGCGGGCGCTCGCCCGTGACGAGCTGTGACACCTCTGCGATGACCAGATCGAGGACATCGTCGTCGAAGGCGAGACCCACGCCGGCGATCTCGAGGAACCGAGCGTTCGGGATCTCCGCCGCCAGGAACTCTCCATGACTCGGCGGCAGTATCGGATTGTCCCTGTTGTGCAGGACGAGTGTCGGCGCCTGCACGAGCGGGAGCGCTGCCCGGGTGTCGACGGTCTCGAGGATGTACCGGAACTGCGCGGCTGCCATACGAGGCGTCGCGCACGCC
>JAEZAI010000585.1 GCA_023427825.1 Actinomycetes bacterium | reverse complement strand
GAACGTGATGTTCTCGGGCGTCGCGGCCTCGGCGGCCATGATCAGGGCGCCCTCGTTCTCGCGGTCCTCGTCGTCGACGACGACGATGATCTCGCCCTTCGCCATGGCGGCGACCGCGTCCTCGATCGACGCGAAGTCCGAGCCCTCTCGGCCCTGCTGGTCCAACGCTTCCCTGGTCATGCTGCGCTCCCGCTGTCGGTGCTGGTACCGGGAGCCGCGTCGGCGCCGGGGGCGTCGCCCACGAAACCGGCGAGCAGTCGCTCGGCGTACTTGGCCATGACGTCGACCTCCAGGTTGACCGGGTCCCCGGGACCTCGGCGGCCGAGGGTGGTCACCTCGGCGGTGTGCGGGATGAGTGCGACGGTGAAGCCGTCGTCGAGGACGTCGACGACGGTCAGGCTGACCCCGTCGACGGTGATCGAGCCCTTCTCCACCACGTAGCGGAGCAGGTGCTGGGGCATGCGGACGCGCAGGTCGGGCGCGGGTTCGACGACCTCGCCGACGGCATCGACGTGGCCCTGGACCAGATGGCCGCCCAGGCGGTCCTCCAGGCGGACCGGCCGCTCGAGGTTGACGGGGTCGCCGGGGCGGAGCGAGCCGAGCGAGGTGCGGGCGAAGGTCTCGTCGCTGACGTCGGCCTCCCACCAGTCGTCGCCCCACGCGACCACGGTCAGGCACACGCCGTTGACGGCGGTGGAGGCGCCCATCGTCACGTCGCCCAGCACCGTCGACGCGTGGATGCGCAGCTTCGGTCCGTCGAGGGCGGCGACCGAGCCGAGCTCCTCCACGATGCCGGTGAACATCAGCGGGACTCCCGTCCGTCGTGGCCCGGGTGGGGGCCCTCGTCCTCGTCGAGGTCGTCGGGGACCATCTCGATGCGCAGGTCGCTGCCGACGCGCTCGACGGCCACGAACCGGCCCCGGCGCACCTCGGAGATGTCCCAGGCGCCGTTGCCGCCGAACAGGCCCTTGGCGTCGTCGCCGCCGAACAGCGCGGGCGCGGTGTAGATGACGTAGCGGTCGACCAGGCCGGCGCGGTGGAACTCGCCGGCCACGTTCGCCCCGCCCTCCACGAGCAGCTGGAGCACGCCCTTCGAGCCGAGGTCGTCGAGCACGTCCCCCAGCGCCCCCGAGGTGGCGTAGCAGGGCTGGACCCGGGCGTCGTCGGCCACCGAGCCGAGCACGACCCGCAGCGGGTCCACGTTGCCGCCGTCGGGCAGCGCGGGCGGCCGGTAGTCACGCACGGTCAGCGACGGGTCGTCGCGTCGCACGGTCCCTGCGCCGACGAGGATGGCGTCGGACTCGGCGCGCAGGCGGTGCCCGTCGGCCCGGGCCTCGGGCGACGTGATCCACTGGCTCGTCCCGTTCGGCGCCGCGGTGCCGCCGTCGAGCGACGCCGCGAGCTTGAGCACCACGTAGGGCCGGCCGGTCGAGCGGTGCTTGAGGTAGGCGACGAGCTGACCGGCGACCTTCTCGGCCTGGACGCCGACGAGCACGTCGATGCCGGCCGCACGCAGCTGCTCGATGCCCCGGCCCGACACCTGCGGGTCGGGGTCGACCACGCCGACGACGACCCGGCGGATGCCCGCCTCGATGATCGCGTCGGTGCACGGTCCGGTGCGCCCGGTGTGGCTGCACGGCTCCAGCGTGCAGTACAGGGTGGCGCCGCGGGCGGCGTCGCCGGCCTCGCGGAGCGCGACGACCTCGGCGTGGGCGCCGCCCGGCGGCTCGGTGGCGCCCTGGTACATCCGGCCGTCCGAGGCCCGGACCACCGCGCCGACCCACGGGTTGGGCGACGTGGCGCAGCGCACGGTGGCCGCCGCGGCGATCGCCCGGGTCATGCACTCGCGGTCGACGGCGTCGCTCACCTCGGTGGTGTCGGAGTGGTCGGGGACGTTCACGGTCGGTTGCTCGTGGGGTGCTCGGCGCTGGGGTGGTCGGTGCTCGTGGTGGCACGCGGACGCCCGCGCCGACACCCTGGATGGTACCGCCTCGGACCCCGGATGGTCGAATTCGATCCGGCCGTGTCGATTACGACCGCCAGGTGGCTGATCGTCCCGGTCCCCCGGCGGACGGGGACGCCCTCAGGCGTGCGTGGGATGCCCGCCCGAGGCGCCGCCGAGCAGGTCGAGGGCGTGCGGCACCACATCGAGCACGACATCGAGCATCTCGACGGCCCCCGAGGTGGAGCCGGGCGTGTTGAGGATGAGGGCGGAGCCCCGGATGCCGGCGATCCCCCGGGACAGCCGCCCGAGTGGGTTCACCGCCCGCATGGCCTCGGCGAAGCCGGGCGCGCTGCGGTCGAGGATCCGCTTGGTGGCCTCGGGAGTGAGGTCGCGCACACCGAACCCCGTGCCGCCGGTGGTGACGATCAGCCCGTTGAAGCCGTAGGCCATGTACGACAACGCGTTCGAGACCTCCTCGACGCCGTCGGTGACCACACGGTGCTCGATGACCTCGAAGCCCCGCTCCCCCAGCAGGTCGACCAGCGCCGCCCCGCTGCGGTCCTCCCGGACCCCGGCGATCACACCGTCCGACACCGTCAGCACCTTGGCCTGGTGCTCGGCGGGTGCGGTCGACGTGCCGTCGGTGGAGGCGGACGGATCGGGCTGGTCGGTCATGGCGCCGATCGTACCGGCGGGGACACGGCCGCCCCGGCGTGGCTCGCAGCGCTCGGATGCCGCGAGGGCCTGGGCTCAGTCCGGCGCCCGGTAGCGGAACAAGCACATCCCGTCGGTGTCGGCCGCCTGCGGCAGCAGGATCGCACCCCTCCCCCACGGTCGCCATGGCGCGGCCGGCGGTGGCAGCGGCCGGAGCCCCGGATGGTGCCGGGCCACGTGGTCGTCCACGGCCGTGCTCTCGGCCGCGGTCAGCGTGCAGACGCTGAACG
>JAEZAI010000580.1 GCA_023427825.1 Actinomycetes bacterium | reverse complement strand
GTGGAGGGCCACGTGTGGGCCGTGGACGGGGGCATCGGCCCGGAGCACGACGACGCCGGCGAGCGCCCCGCCGCGGCGCCGCTCACGTACCCGACGATCGAGGAGCGGGTGGCCAGCCGCACCGTGGAGGGCCCGCCGCCGCCCGACTTCCCGTTCTGGCGCAACTTCGAGACGCGGCCGATCGACTGGATCGAGGACTGGGACCACCGCAGCGCCGGCCCGGCGGTCGCCGGCGACTGGCTCAGGTTCGAACCGACCGCCACCTTCGAGGACCCGTTCGTGGACGCCGGACGGGTGGCGGTCGCCCTCGACCTCTACTCGTTCCCGTCCATGGCGTGGGCCCACGAGCCGCCGATCGACTGGATCGCCCCGAACGTCGACCTGCACTGCACCTTCCACCGCGCGTCGTCGGACTCGGAGTGGATCCTCGGACGGGGCCACACGCCGGTGGCGGCGGCCGGGACCGCCGGCTTCACCGCCGAGGCCTGGTCCGAGGACGGCCGGCTCCTCGCGAGCGGCGGCGGGAAGTTGCTCGTGCGGACGGTCGGCTAGAACGGGGCGGGTGGAGGTGACCGCTCGGTGAAGGTGTGCGTCGTCGGCAGCGGAGGACGGGAGCACGCGTTGGCGGACGTCCTGGGACGGAGCGCGGAGGTCGTCGTGACCCCGGGCAACCCGGGCATCGCCGGCAGCGTCGACGACCCACCCGAGGAGATCGAGGCCGACCTGTTCGTCGTCGGGCCCGAGGTGCCCCTGGTGGCCGGACTCGCCGAGCGCCAGCGGGCGCAGGGGCGCCTGGTGTTCGGCCCCGGCGCGGACGGGGCCCGGCTCGAGGGGTCCAAGGCCTGGATGAAGGAGCTCGTCGCCGCGGCGGGCGTCCCGACCGCTCGCCACGGCACGTTCGACGCCGTCGAGCCCGCTCACGCCATGCTCGACGCGCTCACGCCGCCGTTCGTGGTCAAGACGGACGGACTCGCGGCGGGCAAGGGCGTGCTGGTCACCGAGTCGCTGTCCGAGGCCCGCAACGCCGTCGGCGACTACCTGTCGGGCGCGTCCTTCGGCGACGCCGGTCGGACGCTCGTGATCGAGGAGGGCCAGGTCGGACCCGAGCTGTCGGTGCTAGCCGTGTGCGACGGCACCGACGCGGTGCTCCTGCCGCCGGCGCAGGACTTCAAGCGCGCCGAGGACGGCGACGCCGGTCCCAACACCGGGGGCATGGGCGCCTACTCGCCGGTCCCGTCGGTGGACGACGACGTGCTGGGCACGGTGATGGAGTGCTTCATCGGCCCCACGCTCGCAGAGCTGCGCTCCCGTGGCATCGACTACCGAGGCGTGCTGTACGCCGGGCTGATGTTCACCGCGGAGGGCCCCAAGCTGATCGAGTACAACGTCCGCTTCGGCGACCCCGAGTGCCAGGTCGTCGTGCCCCGGCTCACCAGCGACCTCACCCAGCTGCTGGCCGAGGCCGCGGAGGGCCGCCTCCGCTCGACGCCGACGGTGTCGGACGAGTCGCACGTGACCGTGATCTGCGCCAGCGAGGGCTATCCGGCCTCGCCTCGCACCGGCGACGTGATCCACGGGCTCGACCAGGTCGAAGGGCTGCCGGGCGTCCAGGTCTACGCGGCGGGGGTCGCCGTGGACGGCGAGGGGCACCTCCTCACCGCCGGCGGGCGGGTCCTCGCCGTGTGCGGTCGTGCCGCCACGCTCACCCAGGCGCGGGAACGGGCCTACGACGCCGTCGGCCGGCTCTCGTGGCCGGGCATGCACCACCGGGCCGACATCGCGCTCACCGCGTCGCAGTCGGTCACGTGAGCGGCGTCGACCGGGCTGCGGCCGTCACCGGACCCGTGGTGGGCATCGTGGGCGGCGGGCAGCTGGCACGGATGCTGGCAGAGGCCGCCACCCCGATGGGCATCCACGTCCGCGTGCTCGCCGGACCGGCCGACGAAGGTGCCGGGGACGTCGTGGTCGACACCGTCGTGGCCGACGTCGACGACCCCGACGCGCTGCGAGACTTCGCCGCCTCGGTCGACGTCATGACGTTCGACCACGAGAACGTCGACCACGACCTGCTGCTCGCACTCGAGGCCGACGGCGTCGCCGTCCGACCGTCGGTGGCGACGCTGCGGTACTCCGACAAAGCGCACCAGCGTCGGCGCTTCGCCGCCGCGGGCATCCCGGTGCCCGACTTCCTGGTGCTCGACGGCGGTCCCGGCGACGTCGACGCGGCCGTGGCCTTCGCCACCGATCACGGCGGTCGGGCGGTCGTGAAGGCGAGCCGGGGTGGCTACGACGGCCGGGGCGTCTGGATGCTCGCGGCCGACGAGGTCGGTCCGTTCGTGCGCGACTGGGCGGGGGCGCCCCTCGTGCTCGAGCCGCGGCTGGACCTCGTGGTGGAGCTGGCGGTCCTGGCGGCGCGGCGGCCGTCGGGCGAGGTGGCGGCCTGGCCCGTGGTCGAGACCGTCCAGGTCGACGGCATGTGCGACGAGGTGTTGCTGCCGGCGCCGGTCGACGACGACCTGGCGGCACGGGCCCGTGCGGTCGGGGAGCGCGTGGCGGAGGAG
>JAEZAI010000317.1 GCA_023427825.1 Actinomycetes bacterium | reverse complement strand
GAGCTGGTCCCTGCGACCCAGCACCGTGATGGCCGGGTCGGTGGCCCGCCGGCCGCCGCCCTGCGGGAGGTCGCCGAGCACCTGCATCTCGGCCGCCCGCAGCTCCGGACCGGGATCGATGCCGAGGTCCTCCCGGAGCAGGCGGTCCACCCGTCGGTACGCCTGGAGCGCGTCGCGCCGGCGCCCGGCCCGGTGGAGCGCGTCGATGAGCCGGACCCAGCGCAGCTCCCCGTACGGCGTCTCGGCGACCATCTCCTCGAGCGCGGCGACCGCCCGCGGCAGGTCGCCTGCGTCCACGAGCGCCTCGGCGAGGAGGTCCTCGGCCGCCCAGCGCGACTCCACCAGCGTGCTGCGATGCTCCTCGGCGAAGGGCGCCTCGAGATCGGCGAACGGTGCGCCGCGCCACAGCGCGAGCGCGTCGTCCAGCATGGCGGCAGCGTGCGCTGCCGTGGCGGTCGGGTCGCCGTCCGCCTGGCGCTCGGTCCGGGCCACGAGCACGAGCTCGCGGAAGCGGTCCACGTCGGTGGTGGGCGGTCGCCAGAGCACGTAGGACCCGTGGTCGTGCTCGATCGACGCGCCGAGCGGCTCGAGGATCCGGCGCAGCCGCGAGATGAGGGTCGCGAGCGACCGGTGTGCGCGGTCGCCGGCGTCGTCGCCCCACACGTCGCTCAGGAGCCGGTCGACCTCGACCGGTCGCTCGGCGTGGAGCGCAAGGTCCGTGAGCACCGCACGCTGCACGGGACCGCCGAGCGGCACGGAACGCGATCCCACCTGGAGCGCGAGGGGTCCCAGGAGGAGCAACGAGGCGCGCTCCGGCCCCTCGCCCAGAAGACCGAGGTCCTCGGCCGGTGTGGTCACC
This sequence comes from Actinomycetes bacterium, assembly GCA_023427825.1. GTDB lineage: Bacteria > Actinomycetota > Acidimicrobiia > Acidimicrobiales > Microtrichaceae > Dermatobacter. The sequence goes on along the minus strand of JAEZAI010000317.1, from coordinate 2,706 downwards.
GCGTCCCCTTCCGTGCGACCGGTCCCGCGGGGCGGCGGCACCGGACGACTCTCCGCCCACGATCGTGGTCGCCGGGCGGCCCGGTGTCCAGAGCAGGCGTTGACCGCGTGTTGACACCTGCGGAGCAGAGTCGAAGTCGTACGGCGGTGGCTCTCGAACGAGGTCCGCTCGCCAACAGCGGTGCCGTGGTGGGTGTCGCGGTCGCCGGACCGGGAAAGGGAGAGGCGCAGGTGTCCCGACCTGCGGCGAGGCCCGGTCCGACGGCACGCGCTGCTCGCCACGGCCCCGCCGTACCCGCCCCGCATCCGACCGTGCCCCTCAGCCCCTGGGCGCGGGTCGACGGGGTGAGACGACACGTCGACCGGGCCCGACCGCACCGCCCCGCGCGGCGGGCCCGGTCCGGTCACCGTTCGTCCGCGGCGCCGTCCGAGCGAGCGGGCGCGTCACCGCCCGAGCCGGCGTTCAGTCCAGGCGCCCAGCCGGCGTTCAGTCCAGGCGGACCGTCACGATGTGGTGGGGATCGACCTCGAGCGTGCCGGTGAACGTGTCGAGCTCCCGGCCCCGCAGGTCCACGACCGCGCCCGTGCGTCCCTCGATCCGAAGCACCGCGCCACGGTCGCCCGTGGCGTGCGCCCGCACGACCAGCCGGCCGTGGTCGTCGCGCAGCACGGCATCCACGTCGAGCGCGCCGTCGGCGACGCCCCTGCTGCCGTCGGTGTGGCCGTCGACGGTGAGCAGCGAGCCCCGATCGCCCAGGTCGCCGCCGCCCTCGGCGACGACCGGCAGCAGCGGGTTCCACACTGCGTCGGCGAGCGCGTACGGGTCGGTCGGCGCTCCCTCGGCGTCGAGCCGGACGGCATAGCTGAGCTCGAGCGGCCGCAGCGTCTGCGCGCCCTCGAGCCGGTCGAACGGGCCCGCGGGCTGCGGCCGCGACGGCATGGGGCCACGGGACAGCCAACCGGTCGAGCGCACCAGCGTGAACGCCAGGGCGGAGGCCGTGGTGCCCTCGGGCGGTGCCACCCCCAACGCCGCGCCCTGCTCGGCGGTCATGCCGGTGGTGTCGGGCACGGTGGCGCCGTCGGGCGTCCGGAGCCCCACGAGCTCGTACTCGCACAGCCCCTCGTGGGTGACCGTCAGCCCGCCGGCCTGGACGAAGCGCCGGGACGGGAACGTCGGCACGCCCCACTCGTTGGGGCCGCCCTCGATCCACAGCGGGCGCTCCACCACGGCGTACGCGTCCTCGGCGCGGCTGTGGGCTGCGCGCTCCGGCAGCGGAAGGTGGACCCGCAGCCGGTGGTCCCGGGCCCGCTGGTCCCACGCGGTGGTGACGCGCACGGTCGGGTCGTCCGCTCGCACCTCGACGGTGGTGGTGAACACCTGGGTGACCTCGCCCACGCGCCGGTAGGTCTCGCCGCCGGCCCAGCCGGTCGTCATCTGGTCCTGGCCGTCGATCGCGCAGCGCTCAGGCAGCACGTACGTGGAGCGGATCACCAGCCGGCCACGGATCGGTCCGGCCTCGGTGCGGGTGACCTCGACGGCGACTGGCGCGTCGACCACCACGTCGACCTCTGGCGGGCACCAGTTGTAGGTGTCGCCGGCGTCGCCGTCGTCGACCAGCCGCCCGAAGCCGGCCAGCCCGTCGATGCTGAACGTGCCGTCGACCGGGTCCGCCACCACCGTGACGAGCCCGTTGGTCAGGCCGACCTCACCGTCGGCCGCCACCGGGTGCTCGGGCTCGACCGGCTCCCATCGGGCCCAGCCGTAGCCGGGAACGTCGGCGGCCAGCGCCAGGACGTGGCGGGCCGGGTCGCTGCGGTGCACGACCAGGCGCAGCTCGAACGACGGGTCCTCGGCCGCCCGCTGGCCGACCAGGGCGAGCGCGTCGGCGGACGAGACCGCGCCGTCGCCGGGAGCGGTCGTCAGCAGGTGGGCGGTGATCCCGGCGGGGCCGTCGTGCTCCTCGACGCGGACCGAGCGGGTGGCCGGGTGCTCGGCGAGCGCGGCGAGCGCCAAGCGCATGGGAGCGTCCTCGCCGACCGCGCCGTCGATCTCCTCGACCGCGGGAACGGCCGCCAACACCTGCACGGCGGGGTGCTCGAGCGGTTCGCCGCCGGCCGGACCGGGGATGTCGATCTCCACCATGCCGGTGCGCGTCCGGGAGGTGGCGTTGAGGACGACCGCGCCGGGCCGGGCCATCCGCTGCGCCGCCGCCTGCACCGCCCGGTCGGCGACGCCCTGTGCCAGCCGGGTCGACTCGGCGTAGCGCAGGAGCACGGCGTCGACGACCTCGTCGTGGCTGCAGGCGCAGATGGAGTCGTGCGCGGCGTTGCGGATGACGTCGAGCCAAGCGGCGTCGAACACCGGCTGCCAGCGGTCGGGCCGTCCGCCGTGTGCCCGGTCGCCGAGCCACAGCGCGGCGAGCGGCTCGGCCACCCGCTCCAGGGCGCGCTCCGCCCGCGCCGCGGCCTGCTTGACGTCGACCCGGTTGGAGGCGACGCCCATGAGGACGTTCGCCCGCAGCCCCGAGCGCATCTCGCCGTGCAGCTCGGGCAGGTGGTCGCTCGGCGCATCGGCCAGGTGCTCGGCGAGCGAGCGGATGGTGAGCTCGTACGCGTCCCCATCGGTGCGGGCCGCCTCGAGGTCGTTCAGCTGGGCGACGACCGAGCTGAGGTGGGCGGGCGGCACCTCGTGGTCCATGCCGGCCAT
>JAEZAI010000246.1 GCA_023427825.1 Actinomycetes bacterium | reverse complement strand
GATCGGGCTGGGCGCGGTCGGCCTGTGCGCCGTCCGATCCGCCCTGGCGCTCGGCGCCGGACAGGTGCTGGCCGTGGACCCGGTCCAGGGTCGCCGCGACCGGGCAGCGGCATCGGGCGCCACCCCGGTGGAGGGGCCCACGGTCGAGGCCATCCTGCAGGCGACCGGCGGCCGCGGCGCCGACTCGGTCATCGACGCGGTCGCGCTGGACGCCACGCTCGACGACGCCATCGCCTCGGTGCGGGCCGGCGGCACCGTGTCGGTGATCGGCGTGCACGACCTGCAGCCCTATCCCCTGCCGGTCCTCATGGGCCTGTTCCGCAGCCTGACCGTGCGGATGACGACCGCCCCCGTGCACCGGACGTGGCCCGAGCTCGTGCCGCTCATCCAGGACAGGTCGCTGTCGACCGCAGGCATCTTCACGCACGAGTTCGCCCTCGACGACGCCGCAGACGCCTACGCCGCGGTCGCGGCCCGCAGCGCGGACTGCGTCAAGGTGCTCATGCGCCCCTGACCCGGGTGCAGGGATGGCCCGGGGTGGGCAGCGGGTCACGGGGGTAGGACCCAGGCCATGGACGCTCCGGGCATGGGCGGTCGGGACGACCGGCACGAGGACGACGTCAGCGACGACGACCGGCCCGCGTCGCTGCTCGACGACACCGTCGACCGGGCCGAGCTCCGCCAGCGCTACTACGGCCTGCTCCAGGAGCTGCGCGTGCTGCTGCCAGGTGTGCAGGTGCTGCTGGCCTTCCTGTTCACGGTGCCGTTCGCGTCGCGGTTCGACGAGCTCGACGAGACGGGCCGCATCGCCTTCGCCACGGCCATGTGCAGCGCCATGGTCGCGACCGTGGCGTTCGTGACGCCGATCGCGTTCCACCGGGTCGCCCGCCGTCGGGCCCGCTCGGCCCGGCTCGTGTGGTCGATCCGCATGGAGGCGACCGGCCTCGCCTTCATGTGCCTGGCGCTGCTGGCCGGACTGCACTGCGTGATGCGCTTCGTGTTCGACGGCCCGGTCGCATGGGTCGTGACCCTGACCGTCCTCGCGCTGGTGCTGGTGTTCTGGGTGATCATCCCGACCCAGGTCGACGGCGCCGGCCACGCGGACCACCGTCACGACGCCGGTGGTGTCCGCGCCGGCGGCGGATAGCCCCGTCGGGCCGGGGTAGGTCGCGCCCGAGCGCGGAGGTGCACGATGCCAGGAGCGACCGACCCGGTCGACCGACAGGACGAAGAGCACGAGCGGCCAGAGCACGAGCAGGCACGGCACGAGCGGGACCGGGACGACACGGCCCCGGACGAGCAGCCGCCCGACGCCGAGGGCCGTCCCGATCTCGAGTGGGAGCAGGTGCCCGACCTGGACGACGTCCACCAGGACGCGGATGACGACCTGGGCGAGGGTGCCGACTGAGTCGGTCCCCTGGCTGATGGCGCCTCACGACGCCCGGTTCAGGCGGCCGATCGGACCTCTTGGAGCGCGGGGCGCAGCTCGTCGTCCCAGAACCGCATGAACCCCTCCTGGTCGTGGCCGACCTGGTGGAAGTACACGTGGTCGTAGCCGGCGTCGATGAAGGACCTCGCGGACTCCACCACCGGACCCGGATCGGGCCCGCACGGCGTCGAACCGACCGTCTGGTCGACGGTCAGCATGGACGTCGCCTGCTCGAAGTGCGTCCAGGTGGGCAGGTCCTGGGCGAGCTGGCCCGACAGCCCGCTGTTGGGCCACACCCGGTGCAGCGTCTCGCGGGCCTCCTGCTCGTCCGGACCCCAGCACATGGTGACCTGCGCCCAGCGGGTGCCCGAGCCGCCGCTCTGCTCGTACTTGTCGATCACCTCGCGCTCGGGGCTGTGGCCCCAGAACCCGTCGCCGATCCGTCCCGCGAGCTCCACCGCCGCGTCGCCGAAGCCCGACACGACGACGGGGATCTCCACCTCGGGCGGGTCGAAGATCCGGGCGTTCTCGACCGTGTAGTAGCGCCCGTGGTGGTCGACGGTCTCCCCGGTCCAGAGCCGGCGGACGACGTCGATCGCTTCCTCGAGCATCTCGCGCCGGGCCTCCGGGGTGGGCCAACGGTGCCCCAGGATGTGCTCGTTGAGGGCCTCGCCGGTCCCGACGCCCCAGTAGAAGCGGTCGCCTAGCAGCAATGAGGTGGTGGCCGTGGCCTGGGCCATCACAGCGGGGTGGATGCGCACGATCGGACACGACACGCCGACGCCGACATCGAGGTTCGTCGTCGCCACCGACAGCGCCCCGAGCACCGACCACACGAAGGGGCTGTGGCCCTGCTCGGTGACCCACGGGTGGAAGTGGTCGCTGATCGACACGAAGTCGAACCCGTGGTCCTCGGCCATGCGCGCCTGGTCGACCAGGGTGGACGGATCGTGCTCCTCGCTGGACAGGGTGAAGCCGAACTTGGTCACGGTCACTCCTCGCGGTCGTCGTCGTCGTGGTTCGGTCCGGCGTCGCTGCCGTCCTGGCGCGTCGGGTTGATGCCTGCGTCGTCGCCGGTCGGTCGCGAGTGCGCCTGCTGTCGCTCGGCGTCGGCCGCATGGCGCTCGACGTCACGCTCGCTGGTGGGCTGGGCCTCTCGGCCGCCGGGCTGCCCCATGT
>JAEZAI010000168.1 GCA_023427825.1 Actinomycetes bacterium | reverse complement strand
ATCTCGAGCGCCTCGGCGGCGTCGCGGCGCGACCCCGGCTCGTCCCACGCCTCGGCCCGGACGCGGGAGCGGCCGATCAGGCAGCGGTACCGCTCCGCGAGCGCGGACTCGTCCAGTAGGTCGAGTGCCTGGGTGTAGAGCCGGCGCGCCAGCAACCAGCCGCCGTCCATCTCGGACCGTCGGGCGGCCTCGAGCGCCCACCGCACCGCGTGCTCGACGATCCGCTCCGACGAGCCGGGCCGCCCGCCGAGGTCCCGGTCGAGCCTCGCCGCCACGACGAAGTGGCGGGCGATCGTGTCGATCGTGCTGTCGTCGACGGTGCGCCCGGCGGACTTGCGCTCCATGAACTCGGCGATGCCGCGGTGCCGCACCAGGCGCTCGTGCTTGGTCAACCGGGCGTACGCGACCTCCCGGATCAGGTCGGAGCGGAACGACCAGTCCGCACCGTCGAACACGAGCACGTCCTTGTCCGCCATCGATTGGACGATCGCGCCGACGTCGTCGACGTCGCGCATGGCCGACGCGATCCGGTTCAGGACCTCGATGGGGCCCGACGAGCCCCATACCGCGGCGTCCTCGAGCACCTGCTGCTCCTCGACCGACAGCCCGTCGATGCGCGCTGCGACGAGGCCGCGGAGCGTGTCGGGCAGCGCCTCGGCGGACGCCACCTCGGCCGCCTCGCCGTCCGCGCCCTGTTGGCCGACGAGCGTGACGAGCTCCTCCAGGTAGAACGGGTTGCCGCCGGAGCGGTCGAGGAGGGTGGCACGGGTGCGGGGGTCGAGCGCGCCGTCGGCGAGCGTGTCGAGCAGCAGGGCGGAGGCGCCGCGGTCGAGCGGGTCCAGGTTGATCACCAGCGTGTTGAAGCGCCCGATGCGCGGCGACCAGCGGTCCTGCAGCGGTCGTCGGGCCGTGCCGACGAACAGGAACGGCAGGCGGGCGAGCTGCACGGAGACCTCGTCGATGAGGTCGAGCACCGCCTGATCGGCCCAGTGCAGGTCGGCGACGCGGATCATGATCGGGCCCTGGCGGACCGACGCCTCCAGGAACGACAGCAGCGCCTCGGTGGCGGCGGTGCGCGCCGCCGGCCCGTCCAGGCCGCGGAGCGGGCCCTCGTAGCCCATCAGGTGCAGGAGCCCGTTCACGATCGCCGCCTGCTCGTCGGCGGCCGACGACGCGACGTCATCCGGGGGATCGTCGGGCGCCGCGTCCAGCAGCTCGGCGCGCAGCACCGGCGTGGGTGTGGAGACCCTGGCGACCGCTCTGGCCGTGCGCTCCCGGGCCACGTCGAGCGGGTCGTCCCGCTGCACGCCGCACCCGGCGCGGAGGGCCTCGGCCACGGGCCACCACGGGTTGGCCTCGCCGTAGGGGACGCAGCGGCCGCCGAAGTGGGCCATGCCGTGTTCCAGCCCCGCCACGTCCGCGACCTCGTTGGCCAGCCGGGTCTTGCCCACACCGGCCTCGCCCAGGATCAGCACCATCTGGCCCCGGCCTCGGCCCACCGACACGCGCAGCGCGTCGTTGATCGATTCCATCTCCCGGTCGCGGCCGATGAGCGGGGTCCGGCGCTGGCGGGGCCGGTAGCCCGGTGGCTGGACGGCCGCGAGCGCGGACCAGACGTTGATCGGATGCTCGCGGCCCCGCGGCACCAACGCCCCGCGCGACTCGTAGGAGATCACGGCACGGGTCGACTGCTGCGTGCTCTCCCCCACCAGCACCTCGCCCGGCTCGGCGAGCGTCTGCAGCCGCGACGCCGTGTTCACCACGTCGCCCATGGCGGTGTAGTCGCCGCCGGCCCGCAGCGCGCCCACGAGCACCTCGCCGGTGTTGACCCCGATGCGCATGCGGATGCCGGCCCCGCTCTCGGTGGAGTAGGTGGCGAGGGTCTCCTGCATGCGCAAGGCGGCGCGCACGGCCCGCTCGGCGTCGTCCTCGTGGGCCACCGGTGCGCCGAACAGGGCGAGGATGGCGTCGCCGACGATCTTGTCAACCCGCCCGCCGAACGCGGTGACGTCGCGGACCAGTCGCTCGAACGCGTGGTCGACCAGCCGCTTGACCTGCTCGGGATCGAGATGCTCCGACAGCGCGGTGAAGCCCACGAGGTCGGCGAAGAGCACGGTGACGACCCGACGTTCCTCGGTGGGGGCCCGGAGGGGCTGCCCGCACGACCAGCAGAACCGGGCCCCGGCCGCGCACTGTGCGCCGCAGCTGGGGCAATCCATGATCCGCCCAGCATACGGGGACCTGCGACAGCGGGACTTGTGCCCGGACGACCGGCGTCGGACACTGGTGCGGCTGCCGGGGGAGCAGCGGGAGACGGCAGCAGGGGCGGCAGTGACGATCACCGAACAGGACGACACCGGGGTGGCGCAGCGCCGCACGTCCGACCGCTGGGTGCTGCTGCTCGCCGCGGTGAGCAGCCTCTTCGTCCTGATCTCGAACATCTCGGGCATCGCGCTCGGCGACGACGGCGTGGGCTACCGCGCCACCGCGGACTCGCTGCTCGACGGCAACGGCCTGCAGTACTTCCTCGAGCACCCGCTGACCGTGTGGCCGCCCTTGTGGCCCGCGCTGATGGCGGCGGTGGCCAAGGTGACCCCGCTCGACACGGTCGGCGCAGCGATCGCCCTGAACGTCGTCGTCGCCTTCGTCGCCGTCGTGGTCGGCCACCGCCTGCTGCGGCGGTGCCTGGACGACGACCGGCTGGTCCTCCTCGGCACCGCGGTGATCGCTGTCGGCAGCTCGGCGGTCGGCTTCGGCCACCTGCTGATGACCGACTACGCCTTCTCGATCCTGGTCGCCGGCCTGCTGCTCGTGCTGTTGAACTTCCGGGACCGCCGATCGCCCTGGCTCCTCGCCGGCGCCGCCGGCCTGGTGTGGGTCGGGTTCTCGCTGCGCTACGCGGCGCTCTACCTCATCCCGGTCGCCGCGTTCTGGCTGCTCTTCCTGCCCGCGCCCGACGGCGACCGCCGGTCCGCCGGGCGGCGCGTGCTCGAAGCGGGCGGCTTCGCAGTCGTCGCCGTGCTCGCGCCGCTCGCCTGGATGCTGCGCAACCGCTCGCTGGACGGCACGTTCACCGGGCCCCGGTACTCCTCCGCCCGCGGGCTGGTCGGCAACGCGTACGACATCCTCGCCACCGTCGGGAAGTTCCTGCTGCCCGGCGTGGCCAACGGCCGCGACCGCATCTGGGCGCTCGTCGGCCTCGTCGTCGTCGCGGTCGCGCTGGTCGTGGGCGTACGCCTGCTGCTCCTCACCCGACGCGACGGCGAGAGCCTGGTGGCGCGGTCGGTGCGGCTGCTCGGCGGGTCCACCGGACTCGTCCTGCTCATGGGCGTCGGCTACCTGCTCTACATGCTCTACGTGCGGTCCACGACGGCCCTCAACGAGCTGGACCTCCGACTGCTCGAGCCGGCCTACCTTCCGCTCATGGTCTGCGGGCTTCGCCTGGGCGACGAGCTCGGCGTGCTCGACGCGCCGGGCACGGCCGACACCGCGACGGCCGGCGGCCGGTGGGCGACGCGGGGTGTGCTCCTCGCCTGGGTGTGGGCGGTCGCGAACATCGCCGCCGGCCTCGTCGCCGTGGTGGCGTTCGCCGCGGGCAACCCGTACTTCGACGGCAACTACGGCTCCGACGAGTTCGAACAGGTCCGGGAGAACCCGGCGCTCGACGCCCTCCCCGAGGACTGCCGCGTGGTGTCGAACCTGCCGAACGCGCTCTACCCGGTCGAGGAGCCCGACTGGAGTCCGCGCCGCACGGGTCTGGAGTCCAACCAGGCCGTCGACGACCTGCAGGAGCTGATCCCCACGCTCGACGACACGCCGACGTGCCTGGTGTGGATCGACCTCCAGCCGCGCTACGGGCACCTCTGGACGCTGTCGCAGCTGCGCGACCGCGTGGAGCTGCAGCCGCTCTCGTCGGACGGCGAGGTGAGCGTGTACCGCATGCTCCCCCGCTCCACCGGCTGAACCACGCTCGGCGCTCGAGGCTCGCGCGGGCCGCTCGAGCCGCCCGCTCGTCACCGCTGACGGGGCTCGGACCGTGACGGTCCGCGGTCGCGAGCGCCATTCGCCCCATCATGGAGCCGTGCGG
>JAEZAI010000085.1 GCA_023427825.1 Actinomycetes bacterium | reverse complement strand
GTCGGCGGTCCCGTGGCCGAGCGGGATCCGGACTTCGGGCCGGTGCTCGACCGATGGGCCGTCGACGAGGACTTCTGGATCCGGCGGGCCGCCATGCTGGCCCTGCTCGTCCCGCTGCGCCGAGGCGGCGGCGACTTCGACCGGTTCTCCCGGTACGCGGACTCGATGCTCGAGGAGCGCGAGTTCTTCATCCGCAAGGCGATCGGTTGGGTGCTGCGGGACACCGCCAAGCGACGGCCGGATCTCGTGTTCGACTGGCTGCTCCCGCGCGCGTCGAGGGCCTCGGTCGTGACGATCCGGGAGGCGCTCAAGCCGCTGAGCGAGGACCAGCGCCGGGCGATCCTCGCCGCCCGCTGACCCGGCCCTCGCGCGTTCCACGCGCTCGGCGCCGCCGGCGCTCTGTCATGCACAGCGGTACTGATCGGCACCTCCCTGCATGACGAAGCCGAGGGCAGGTCGCTCCCGACGGTCATCCCGTCGACGTCGTGGTGCCTTCGAAGGTCGCGGTCGGCATCGGTGTGGTCGGCAGCGCCGCCACCGCGTCGGCGAGACCGGCTCGCGGCGTCGTCACGAGCGACCGCGTGACCGACACCAGGAGGTCGTCGTCGATGTTCGGGTACCGCACACCGTCGTTGGCGATCGCCGCGACCGGAGGGTCGGTCGGCACGAGGAGCATCCGCGAGTACGCGTTCAAGGTCATCAGCGTGGCCGTGGCACCGAGGACGTCGGTCGTGGTGCGCCCCACGTAGACCGCGTTGGGCACCGAGGCGACCGTCTCGATCGAGGTCCATCCCTCGGGCGACGGGGCGGGATCGCCGATCGCCCGCAGGGCGTCGAACTGGGCGGCGTCGTCCAGCGTGAAGGTCCAGACGGGCATCACGCCATCGCTGACGTCCGCCGGTTCGTCGTCCTCCCACACCGCGACGACCCCGGCCGCGACGGTGGCGGCGTCGAGCTCGCCGATCACCTCGCCGGGGAGCGACACGGCGTCGCCGTCCACGGTCACGGCCGAGGCCGCGGCGATCACCTGCTCGATCGTCATCGTGGCGCTCCCCACCACGAGCACGCGGTCGCCGCCCAGGTCGATGCCGATTCGCCGGCCCGGTTGCGGCAACGCCCAGACCCCGAGGTATGCGGTTGGGAAGACCGTCGGGCGACCACCGATGGCCGGCACGACCGGGTCGGGCCGCCAGTCCCCCTCCACGATCGGGTTGTGTGCCGTCACCACCGTGACCACGAGCACATGGCCGTCGACGTCGGTGACCCCGATGTAGGAGGGGAACGACGTCAGGTTCCACCGGTAGCCCAGGTCCACGCCGTCGGCGACCAGGAACGCGCTCCTCAGCTCCGACGGCAGGTCGTCCGCCGACGGGACCCACGCCACGTCACCGCCCTCGGCTGCCGTCGACCCGGTGGTCGCGTTCGATTCAGCCGGCTCGTCATCGCCACACGCGACGACGAGCACGGACACCGCCGCCACCGCGGCGAACAACGACAGGACCGGTCGCTTCACGTGGTCTCCTCCCCCGAGCTCCCCACCGCCACGAACGCTAGGCCGGTCTGAACCACGGGCGCCCTCACGCCAAGTGCCGGCGGGGACGGCTGAGATGCCTACAACTCCAAGCGCCTCCGGAGTGGGCGTGGAGGGCATCGAACCCCCGACTCCCTGCTTGTAAGGCAGGTGCTCTGACCAGCTGAGCTACACGCCCGGAAGCGGACGAGCGTACCGGCGGGTCGGTCCCGGAGCCGAGGTGTTCACGGAGCGGCGCGCCCGCCGCCGCCGATGCGGCCTCGCGCCGTCGGCTCTTTCGTCAACCAATTGGTTGACGTTCGCCCGGAACCGTCGTACGGTGTTCGTCAACCCACCGGTTGACGATGACGAAGGAGCCGGCGTGTCAGCAGATCCACTCTCCAGGGTGTTCTCCGCCCTGGCGGACCCGACCCGCCGGGACCTCGTCGCCCGACTGTCCGACGGCGACGCGACGGTCCACGAGCTCGCCGCGCCGTACGACATCAGCGTCCAGGCCGTCTCCAAGCACCTCCGGGTGTTGGAGGACGCCGGCCTGGTCAGTCGACCCGGCGAGGCGACCCGTCGCCCCGTCCACCTGGAAGCGGAGGTGTTCGACCTCATGACCAAGTGGATCGAGCGCTACCGACACCAGGCCGAGGAGCGCTACCGCCGGCTCGACGACGTTCTGGCCGACATGCCCGACGACATCGACCCGATGCCGCCGACCGGTCGGAGCACACGATCGAACCAAGGAGGAACCACCACATGAGCACCACCACCCACGAGACCGAGATCACGGTCCTGACCGACATCCCGGCCGTCCGCATCGTCCCCGAGTTCGATGCGCCGCCCGAGAAGGTCTTCCGGGCGCACACCGACCCGGATCTGTTCTCGCAGTGGCTCGGGCCGCGGGACCTCACCATGGACATCGAGCACTTCGACTGCACGACTGGCGGCCGCTACCGCTACGTGCACCGCCAGGGCGACGAGGCGTACGGCTTCTTCGGGAGCTTCCACGTCGTCCGCCCCGCCACCGAGATCGTCCAGACGTTCACCTTCGAGGGCGTGCCGGACCAGGTCGCGCTCGAGAAGATGATCTTCGAGGACCTCGGCGACGGCCGCACACGGCTGACGAGCATCTCACTCGTCGACAGCTTCGAGGCGCGTGACGCGTTCGTCGCCTCGGGCATGGAGACGGGGGTCGTCGAGGGCTACGAGCGGCTCGACGAGTTGCTCGCCGCCGGCTGAGCCGACCTCGATCCCACCGTCCGGCGGCGAACCACGTCGTCGCTCACCGACGTGCTCAGGCCGCCCACGGGCCGACGCCGCCCACGCGGTCGACCGTGATGTGGCACACGACGCCGGGCGGTGGGTCGTCCATCGGCGGGAACGTCACGCCGGGGCCCAGGTAGACCTCGGCCAGGCGCTGCAGCAGCTCGGGGGCGCCGCCCTCGACCAGGCGGGCGGTCCCGTTCACCACGAGGTACTCGTCGAGCCCGTGGTCGTTGCGGGTGCCGGCCTCGAGCGAGAGCACCACTCGTGGGTCACGACGCAGGTTCTTGAGCTTCTGCTGCGTCGGGCTGAGGTGCGCGGTGACCAGGTCGTCGCCGTCGAGGCCGACCCACACGATCGATGCCTGCGGCGACCCGTCGGCGTTCAACGTGACCAGGTGGGCGAGGTGGCCCTGCTCCACCAGGTTGCGAGCAGCGTCCGGCAGCGTCGTCACCCCCACATCCTCCCCCGCGCAGGCGCCGACCGCCACGGCGACGACGACGGCGCGTCGAGCCAGGCTCGCCTCCTACGATCCCGGCATGCTCTCAGGGATCGCCGACAAGGTCGCCGTCGTCACCGGGGCGGCTCGCCCCCGCTCGATCGGGAGGGCGACCGCACTCCGGCTCGCCGCCGAGGGCGCCAAGGTCGCGTGTCTGGACATCGCCCGACCGTACGAGGACTTCCCCGACTACGCGGTCGCCTCGTCCGACGACCTGGACCAGATCGCCGAGGAGCTGCGCGCCGGCGGCGCCGAGGCGATCGCCGTACGCGCCGACGTGAGCGACGAGGACCAGGTGCGTGCGGCGATCGACCAGGTCACCGACCAGCTCGGCCCGGTCGAGCTCGTCGCGAACGTCGCCGGGGGATCGGGCGCCGGCATGGGCGCCGCCCCGCTGATCGCCGTCACCAAGCCCGAGTTCGAGCGGGTCCTGCAGGTCAACCTGATCGGGACGTGGCTCGTGTCTCGCACCTGCGCCGAGGTGATGATCGAGCACGGCACCGGTGGACGCATCGTCAACACGTCATCGCAGGCGGGCAAAATCGGCTGGCCGATGATCGGCGCCTACTCGGCCGCGAAGGCCGGCGTGATCGGGCTCACCCAGGTGATGGCCAAGGAGTGGGCCACGTCGGGGATCCTCGTCAACGCCGTGTGCCCGGGCACCGTCGA
>JAEZAI010000031.1 GCA_023427825.1 Actinomycetes bacterium | reverse complement strand
GACGGATCGGTGTGGACGCGGTCGGACGGCGGGGCGGTGCGCCCGGTGTTCCGGGGCCAGGTGGAGGTCTCCGCGGACGACCTGGCCGCCGATGTCGGTGAGCCATCCACCCAGGAGTTCCGCCTGCAGGGCGGCTTCGCCAACGCACTTCCCGTCGCGCCGTCGGTGAGCTCCGTCGACGCGGACGGCCGGCTCTTCCAGCGGCCGGACGGCTCGCTGATCGCCCCCGGTGGCGTGGGCAGTGGCGCCACGTACCGGGTCGAGAGCCGGCAGGTGCCGGTGACCGCGTCGCAGCTGGCAGCGATCGACGAAGAGGTCCCATCCACGATCCTCGAGCGGTACGGCCAGCCGGCCGAGACCACCGAGCGGGTGCGGGCGCTCGCCCGCCAGGTCGCCGGCGGTGCTGGCACACAGGTGGCCAAGGTCCGAGCGCTCGAGGCGTGGATGGCCGGCAACCTGGAGTACTCGCTGGACGCGCCGCTCGCCCCGAAGGGTGCCGACGCGGTCGACGAATTCCTCTTCGAGTCCAAGCTGGGCTGGTGCGAGCAGATCGCCAGCAGCCTGGTCGTGATGCTGCGCGAGGTGGGGGTGCCGGCCCGGCTCGCCACCGGGTTCGCGCCGGGCGAGCGGGACGAGGCGAGCGGACGGTTCATCGTGCGGGAGCGCGACGCCCACGCGTGGGCCGAGGTGTGGTTCCCCGAGGTCGGCTGGGTCCCGTTCGACCCGACCGCCGACGTGCCGTTCGCCGGGGACGCCGACAACGGCGTCGAGCTGCCGATCGGGTTCGTCGGGCTCGCGATCGTCCTGCTGTTCGTCGGCGCCGTCGTCGCGCTGGCCGCACCGCTCGCCCGGCGGCTGCACGCCTGGCGTGAGCGACGGGCCATGCGTCGGGCAGCCGACCGGCTGGCCAAGGATCGGTGGGACGTGCAGGTGGAGCGCGAGCTCGAGGAGCTGGGCGAGGAGGTCGGCCGGCCGCGCCAACCGGCGGAGACCGTGGCGGCCCACGCCCGTGAGCTCGCTGAGGTCACCGGTCGCCCCGAGCTGGCCGACCAAGGCCGAGCCGTCGACGACTACCGCTACGGCCCGCCCGCTCTGTGATGCTGCCGACCGGGAAATCCCGGTCGTCAGCATCACAGAACTAGGGGGGCGATCTCCGATCAGGCGACGGCGGCCTTGGGCACCAGGATGACGTAGCCCTTGTTCGAGCCGACGGTGCACCCGTTTGCCTGACCGGTGGCGTTGGGCGTCTCCATGACGTCCCACCGGCCCGACAGGATCGGAGCGCCCTGCTCGGTCAGCGCGATCGTCCGGAGATCGGTCCACGTCTCGGTCGAGTCGTACTCGCCCGGACCCTCACCGTCGGAGCAGCGAGACGTGGCGTCCGTCGCCGAGCCGGACCACGCACCGTCGGTCTCGGTGAGCTTGGCCGGCACGGAGCGGGTGCCGGCGAGCAGGACCGAGTCGCCCTCCGTGGTGACCTTCGCATCCGACGTGATCACGCCGCGGAAGCCCTTGGGGCGCTGGTCCACCGGTTCGGTCACCTCGACGATCTCGGTGATGACGTAGCTGTCCGCGAACGACGGTCCGCCCTTGGCGAAGGCGTCGGCGGGCGCACCCGCGACCGTCCACTTGGCCGTGTAGTCGGTGCAGCCCTGCGGCGCCCCGGTCGGCGTGCCGGTCGCGACCTCGACGTAGGTTCCGTGGATCGACGCAGGCTCGGACTTCGTCGCCGGCTCGAACTCGTAGGTGGCCGTGCGCTCCACCGAGTACCCGTCCTGGACCACGGTCCCGCCGGCGGTCGTGCAGGATTCGAGCGCCGGCTCGTCGTGGTCGACGAAGGCCTCGGTCGCCTCGTCCCAGGTCAGGGTGTACGGCTCGCCCGGGGTGACCGGATCCGCGATCGCGTAGCCCTCGGGGCGGTACGTGCCGTTGGCGCCCGCGGGCGTGACCTCGATGTCGCACGGGCCGTCGTCGCACTTGGGGGTGAAGGTGGCGACGGACTGGACGGCGTCGCCCAGCGCGGCGCCCTCCCGCTCGGTGCTCCACCGCACGATGTTCCACGTCCCCTCGGGACGTTCGACGGCTGTCGACGTCTCGTCCGCCTTGTCCGGCGCGGTCGTCGAGCCCGACTCGTCGTCCGAACCACCGCAGCCGACCGTGGCCAGCAGAGCGACCGCGCACACACACCACGTCCATCGGATCGTCATGCCGTCGACGGTACGAAGGTCGTGTTCGCCGCAGATCCCCGATTCGTGCCAACTCCGAGCGTTGTTCCACACCTCATGTCGATGCAGCTGGATCCGTGTAGCGAAGCGCACAGCGGCTGGATGCCGGGGACCTCGCCCTCCTCCTGCTGACGATGCGGGGAGGGCCCGCCCTTCCCGGCGTCTCGCGTCGGGCATCGCGCTACCGTGCACCGGATGGGGAGGGGGATCGGATCGCTGGGGGATCGCTGCTGCCCGTCCGCCTGCGCGTCCGCTGTCCCTCCGGCCGGTCTCGAGCCGGGAGCGGCCGAGTGATGCGCGAATCCGACGGACCGGTCTCCGACGTCGGACCAGAAACCACAGCGCAGCCGTGGCTCTCGGCTCCGTGGCTGCCGAACCTGGGCGACGGATGGTTCCTACGCGACCTCTGCCGGATGGTGGTCCAGTCCACCTCGTGGTCGTTCGACGAGCGGACGTTCGAGCAGGGCGACAAGGTGCAAGGTCTCTGGATCCTGCAGGACCGGATCGAAGGAGCCGGGCTCCTGAGGGTGCGGCACGACCTCTCCTTCTCCGAGGAGCGGGCTGCAATCAAGCGCATCCTGACCATCGACATCGACACTGATCGCCTGGATGGCGGCCACGGCATCGGCACGGATGACGCAGAGTCCCACTCTGCAGAGCGACAACGGGTGCTGTTGGCCGCGTACCCCGGCAACTGGTCATCACCCGTGCTGAGGGACGGATCGGGAGCCACGCTCTCCAGTTGCGTTCGAGCGGAGCTGCTTCCTGACCTTGCTGCAGCTGCGATCGAGCTGCTGAGCCTCGTCGTCCCGCTCGCCGCCGAGTCGCCAGACCGACAGCTCCTTCAAGAGTGCGCTGCCAAGGTGATCGACCGCACCGCCATGCGCTTCGAGGAGTCGAGGGGACTCGCCTCGATCGACACGCTCCAGGCGTTCGAGGCGCATCGCCGACACTCGCGGGACTCGACGGGACGGTGCATCGCCTGGGTCGCGCAGGTCGCCGCGAGGTTTCCGACGATGAGCGGTCCCGAGATCGGGGGCGTACTGGCCGATGTACGTCACGTCGCCTTCGTGGCGGTCCCGCGCAATGCGCTGACCGGGCGACACAGGTTGACGCTCGACTTCGAACCGGTGCCTCTCACGACGTGGCAGGCGGATCCCGGGCGACCTCGGACGGCGCTTCGTCGGCAGATCGACCACCTCCACCTCACGCGTGACATCGACATCCCGCTTCCGGACATGGCTCCGGCCCTCGAGGCCAACGTCCGCGTGACCGCCCCGACCGGCCTCGAGTTCTCGCCGTCGCTGCTCGTGCGGTCCAGCCGAAGGATCAATGCGCCAACGGCAAGCAGCGTCTCGACGCGTGAGCTGCCTCCTGAACTGCTGTCGGTCGAGCGAG
The DNA here is from genome assembly GCA_023427825.1 of Actinomycetes bacterium. Taxonomy (GTDB): domain Bacteria; phylum Actinomycetota; class Acidimicrobiia; order Acidimicrobiales; family Microtrichaceae; genus Dermatobacter. Next base: position 3,723 of record JAEZAI010000031.1, on the reverse strand, counting down.
CGTCCATCGGCCGACGAATCCGGGATGTGGCTGGTTGGGTGGACCAAGTTCTCGACCGAGACGTCCCGATGGTCCTGGAGCTGCCTCTCGACGATGGTGGCAGGGCCTTGGAGCCTCTGCCCTCTGATTGCATGGGTCCGCTGAAAGACCTCCTCGAGTTTCGCGACAGCGTCGCTGAGGTTCGCGAGGAGTTGCAGGCGGTTCCGCAAGGGTGTGACGGAGAATCGCGGCGGCTCTCCGAACTCGACGACAGAGTGTCCGCGCTGCTGCAGGAGGCGAGGCGCCTCGGCTTCCGAGCAACCTTCTTCCCCGACCTGGCGCCCGAGCCAGAGGTGTTCGTTGCTCGCCTTCCTCGCCGCACGCCAACGGATCGGGCACTTCAACTCGAGCTGCGTTTCCACGCGAGGCTCCGGCCCAGTCACCGCACATACGCGTGGTCCGTCGCGGCATTGGTGGCATCCACCGTCCTGACTACTGCCGTCGCACTTTCGTTGATCCTGGACCTGGTGACGCGACCCGACGGCATCGTCACCATCCTCGTCCTTGTGCCGGCGGCATTGCTCGGCGCAGTTTTGTCCACCACCAGAGCGGGCATGAGTCGCCAGGTCCTGCGGCACTGGCTCAACTTGCTCGTGTGCTTCGGTGTGGTCGTCCCTGTGACGCTGGCTGTTCTCGTCGCCACAGTCGAAGAGGTCCCGGACTGGGTCTCGCGCGCCGTGCTGGTGATCGAGGCGATCGGACTCGTTCTGACCGCCCGCGCCTCATGGGTCCGGAGCATCCACAAGGGCAATCTGCCGCGCACACGGTTCTCTGCATTGGTGGCGTGGGGTGTGTTGCGCCTTCCCAACCCGCTCGAAGTCGTTGCCCACGCTCTGCGTGCATTTGCGAGGCGAGGATGAGACTCCAGGCTCATCAGGGTTCGGACTCGTCTCTGGACGCTCTCGGTCGTTCGGCGCTGGATCTGATACGGGCGACGCGCGACCGTGTCGAGTTCCAGACGGATCTGCAGACCGGCCGCTCGCGAGTGTGGCGAGCGGGGGGAGGCGACCAGCCGGGAATACTCCGCTCCCACATCGGGGACCTCTGCGACAAGGACGATCCGCCCGAGCACTCGATTCGTAGCCTTCTCGCCGTGTCCCTGAACGGACGGCACTCCGTCTACATGGCCCTGGACTGCCTGCGCCACCACTCGCACTCCAAGATCGAAACCGGGGAGTTCCTCAATGCAACCGAACTCAACCCGTTGATCGGACGGTCACCGATCCTCGATGGCCGAGCCTTCGTCGAGCTCAGTTTCGAGATCCCGGTAGACGACGATGCAACTGCAAGGCTGCTGTCGACGCTGTGCCGAAGCGCCACTGAGATCGGCGCCCCGATCGGTCACTTGCACCTTCCATCCACGCCCCAAGAAGGAACGCGACTGCGGATGGGCGTCGGCTTGGACGCAGGGAATGACTCACTGCACCTGGGCACACTCTCGACGATGCATCAGATCGCGTGTGACTTCGACGTCGGATTGAAAGCCTTCACCAAGCTCGTCGATCGGTGGACGGAGCTCCGGCCAGATCGTGGTGAGCCCCATCGAGCGGTCGTGCAAGGTGGCGGGTGGCAGGTCCAGCTGGTCGCAGAAGCGCGGATCGGGCTCCTCGCCAGCGTGATTGCACGATTCAGTGACGCCGGTCTTCCGGTTGAACATGGCACGATGCTGGTCATCGAGGGCTGCACCGTTGCGACACTTGGCGGTGGATCATCGATCGGTCGAGACGGTCTTGCCTCCGTCATCCAGAGGCTGAGCAACTCCGACGGCGTGATGGACGTCGCCGAGATCCCCCGGGAGCCCCTTGGCGACGCGCAGAGCGGCGCGCAGTTCGCCGGGGCGGTCGTCGAGGGTGACCCAGTGTGGGTCGGATGGCGGTGCGACAACCGGGCCGGGGGACTGGCGAGTTTGCTCGACTTGTTCGAACAACTCTTCGGGCACGGCTACAACATCACGTACGTTGCATCTCGCGCAGTTGAAGGAGGGCGGAAGAACGCCGGCCGGCTGCGAGCGGTTCCCACGAATCTGCTCTCGCTCGATGAGCGGCACAAGGCCGCAACCGAGATCTCGCCCGTGAACCTTCCACCGGGTCTGATGATCGATCTCCGGTCCGACGAGATCTCGCTGGTTCATCGGACGGAACCCATCCGACTCTCCTGATCACCCCTGATCATCGCCCGAGACGAACCGTGCACCTCGGGACAGCCCTTCCGGGCGGTGACGGTCGCCCGCACCGCCGGACCTGAACGGCGGCTCGGCGTGGGTGCATGCGACCGGCGGTCGTTAGAGTCCGGCGCCATGGAGATCGGCGTCGCCCTGCCCACGATGGCCCGTGAGTACCACCGGCGGACCACGATCACGTGGTCGCAGGGGATCGACGCGGGGCCGTTCTCGAGCGTCTCGTGCGGCGAGCGGATCAGCTTCCACAACCAGGATATGCTCGTGACCAACGCGGCGGCCGCCGCGCTGACCGAGCGGGTGCGGGTGTTCGTGAACGTGGCGGTCGGACCGCTGCACGCACCGGGGGTCCTGGCCAAGCAGCTCGCCACCCTCGACGTGCTGTGCGACGGCCGCCTCACCGTCGGCCTCGGCGTCGGTGGCCGGGAGCACGACTACATCTGCGCCGAGTCGCCGTTCACCCGTCGCCACCAGCGCCTGGACGACCTGGTGACCGAGATGCGCCGACTGTGGGCGGGCCACCCGGCGTTCGACGGTGCCGATCCGATCGGGCCCACGCCGGTCCAGCACGGCGGTCCCGAGCTGCTCGCCGCATCGATGGGGCCCAAGTCGCTGGCACGGGCGGCGCAGTGGGCGTCGGGGATCTCCGGCTTCTCGATCGACGCCGACGGTCCCGGCATGGCCGCCGCCGTGTCCTCGGCGAACCAGGCGTGGACCGACGCCGGGCGCACCGAGGCACCCCGCCACGTGACCGGCTGCTTCGCCGTCCTCGGCACCGACGACGACCAGGGCGTCCTGCAGGCGTTCACCTACGACTACCTGGCGATCTTCGGGGACCGCTTCGCCCGGGCCATGGCCGACGTCGCCCCGGTGTGGAACGTCGCCCGGCTCAACCAGGTGCTCGACGAGGCCGAGGCCGCCGGCGTGGACGAGTTCATCCTCGTGCCCGGCACCACGGACCCCGAGTGCCTCAGCGCCATGACCGCCGCGGTCCGGGAACGCCTGGGCGCTGCGTCGTGACGACCCGACCGGAGCTGGGGGCTCGGCGGTTCGCCGTCGCTGCGATCGCGTGCGTCGTCGCGGTCGTGGCCGGCGCGTGCGGCGGTGACGACACCGCCGACGAGCTCCACCCCACGAGCTCCACGACCACGACGATCAAGCCGGTGAAGTCCGAGCCCGAGGCCGCGCTCATGGACGCGCTGTGCGGGGGAGCGCCGAAGATCACCGACGTCGGCACCATCGAGGCGGCAGAGATCACCGAGGCGAGCGGCCTGGTGGCGTCGTGGGCCAACACCGGCGACGGGGCCGACGGCGTCTGGTGGACCCACAACGACAGCGGCGACGGCGCCGGGATCTTCGCGATCAACGGCTCCGGCAAGCTGCTCGCGACCGTGGAGCTGACCGGGGCCGAGGGGCGGGACTGGGAGGACATCGCCGTCGGCCCGCCCGCGCTGCCCGGCGGCAGCCCGCAGCTGTACGTGGGCGACATCGGGAACAACAAGGCGATG
>JAEZAI010000016.1 GCA_023427825.1 Actinomycetes bacterium | reverse complement strand
GTACGCGGCGAACGGCTCCAGGACGGCGGGGTCCTTGGACACCTCCAGCACCCCGAGCAGCTGGAAGTAGTTGGGGTGGCGCTCGAACGCGCCGACCGCCCGCCGGAGCAGCAGGCGGAGCCGGTCCCGCCCTCTCCCGAACGGGGCACGACGATCGCTCCGCCGACGGCCAGGGGGTACCCGGCGGTCGAGCTGTGGTGCACCACCCGATGGGGCGAAGTACCGGTGGCGCGAGGCCATCTTCACCGAAGCTCGCATCGCGGCGCCGTGGCCGCTTCCACGTTCCGAACGTGGAAATGTCCACGTTCGGGGCCCGCGCCCCGGTTCAGCCGTAGGAGCCCTCGAAACGGCCGCGGTCGAGGATCACGATCGACCGGCGAGCGGTCGTGACCAGGCCCCGGTTGCGCCACGCGTGCAGCACCTTGGCCACCGAGTCGCGGGACGCCGCGACCAGGCTGGCGAGGTCCTCCTGGCTGAGCGGCAGGTCGACCACGACCCCGGCGCCGTCGGACGTCGGCTGCCCGTAGCGCGCGGCCAGCTGCAGCAGGCACCGGGCGAGGCGCTGCGGGACGTCGTCGCCCATGTAGCTGACCCGGAAGCGATCGGCCTCGCGGAGCCGCGCGGTCAGGTGCGCGAGCAGCGCGAAGGCCGTGTCGGGGTCGCTGCGAACGGTCGCGTGCAGCTCCTCGCTCGAGAACTCCCTCGCCCTCGTCGCCACGACCGCGGTGACGGTGGCGGAGCGGCCGCCGCCGTCGAGCGCACCGAGCTCGCCGATCAGCTCACCCTCGCCCCGCAGGGCGAGGATCGGTGAACGGCCGTCGGGGTGCGACGACTCGATCTTGACGAGGCCCTCGAGGACGAGCCACGCCCGGGTGGCCACGTCGCCCTCCAGGACCAGCACGCCACCGGCCCGCAGCTCCCGCTCACGGCCCATCCGCTCGAACCGCTCCCGCGAGGCCGGCGGGAGCCGGGCGACGAACGAGGGAACGCCGCCGTCCATGTCCCATCCCATGGCGGGAGCCTGCCACGGCGGCGGTCCTGGGTGGCGTCTCAGCCACGCATGCGTGGCCGTGATGGCACCCGCGGGCGGAGGGGTAGGAAGGGCCCATCGACCGCCGAACCGCACGAGGTGGACATGGCCGACCGACGCATCGACATCACCCCCCAGCCGGCCCACTTCGACCACGTGGCGACACCCGACCGGGGTGTGACGACCTCGGACGTGATGGTCGCCCTGCTCGCGCTCGCCGCCCTGGTGCTCGCCGTGGGACCGGTCACCGACGCGTGGAGCCGGGTGGCCGGCGTGCTGCTGGTCATCGGTGCGACCACCGCGTGGGTGGCCCGCCGGGTGGAGGCGACCCGGACCGTCTGACCGCAGACCGGCGCAGCAGGTCGGGCGCCGTTCGACGCGGTCCGAGCGGTTCGGCGGCGTTCGATCAGCAGCGCTGCGGGACGAACGCGATCTGCAGCGCTGCGGGACGAACGCGATCAGTAGAGCTGCGGCACGAACGTCTGGGTGTCGATGGGTGGGCGCACGTAGCCGCGCTGCGATGCCGGTCGGGGCGGCAGCTCGACGGCAGGTGGGTCCACGTCGTCGTACGGGAACTGCGACAGCAGGTGGCTGATGCAGTTGAGGCGGGCGGACCGCTTGTCCTCCCCGTCGACGACCCACCAGGGCGACTGCTTGGTGTCGGTCGCCGCGAACATGTCGTCCTTGGCGTGGGAGTACTCCTCCCAGCGCGCTCGGGACTCGATGTCCATCGGCGACAGCTTCCATCGCTTCAGCGGGTTGTCGACCCGGTCCCGGAACCGACGCTCCTGCTCCTCGTCGCTGACCGAGAACCAGTACTTGATGAGCGAGATGCCCGACCGCAGCAGCATGTTCTCGAACTGCGGGCAGGACCGGAGGAACTCCTCGACCTCGTCCTCGATGGCGAAGCCCATGACCCGCTCGACCCCGGCGCGGTTGTACCAGGAGCGGTCGAACAGGACGATCTCCCCCGCCGCCGGCAGCTGCTCGACGTAGCGCTGGAAGTACCACTGCGTCCGCTCCCGGTCGCTCGGCGTGCCGAGGGCGACCACCCGGACCACGCGCGGGTTCGTGGACTCCGTGATGCGGGTGATGGCGCCGCCCTTGCCGGCCGCGTCACGCCCCTCGAACAGCACCACCACACGACGACCCGTGCGCTTGACCCACTCCTGCAGCTTCACCAGCTCGATCTGGAGGCGCTGCAGCTCGTGCTCGTAGGTCTCCTTCCGCAGCCGGCCCGACTTCGTGTAGCACTCCGGCCCGAAGACCTTGCTGTCGAAGGGCGTGCCGTCGCGGGACTCGCTGGTGTCGTGGCTCACGTCGTGCTGCCCCCTGGCATCGTTCGCTCGTCGGCAAGGTACCGCAGGGCTCCGCCGGACCGGCCCGGCGGTAGGACCGGGCGAGCGCGCACGCCGTCAGCCGGCGGAGAGGTCGCGCAGCGCGTCCATGGCCCGATCGCGATCGGCGGCGGGCACCAGGAGGTGGTCGTGGTGGAACCCGGCGAGCACGTTGCAGCTGATGCCCCGCCGGGCGAGTGCCGTCGAGAACGCCGCGGTCAGCCCGACGGCGTCGAGGGCCGAGTGGACCCCGAGCGTGATCCACGCCGCGACGAAGCCGTAGGGGACGCCCGCCCGGTCCGCCCGATCGCGGGGCAGGACCACCGTGACGCCCTCGTCCTCGACGACCACGGCGTCAGGAGCCTCGTCCGAGGCGACGAGTGCGCGAGCGGCGGCGGGATCGACCGTGGCCACGACGTACTCCCCCGGCCGCACGGACGGCCGCAGGCTCCGCAACAGGCGCGCCAGGTCCCGCCCGTCGCCGTCGTCGTCACCAGCCATCCAGCGCCTCCGCTCTGCTCGCCCCGACGGTAGGCGAGCTCGACGGCCGCCCCCGTTTCTGACGCGATGTCAGATCCCGCGCCCGACCGCCCTAGCGTGTGGTCCCGTTGCGCGACGCCCTCGCCGGGCCGCCCCCTCCGGGCCCGGCCGTCCCGCCACACGGAAGGGAGCCGGGAACATGACCGAGCCAGACGAGACCGCCCCCGACGCCACCCGCGCCGCGCTGGAGGCCGCCCGCGAGCGGTACCAGGCGGAGCGGGCCAAGCGCCTGCGGTCCGACGGCCTGGCCCAGTACACCGACATCGAGGGCGACTTCGCCGACTTCGACCGGGACCCGTTCGCCGATCCCGACTTCACACGCGACCCCGTCCAGGAGGACGTGGAGGTGCTGATCGTGGGCGGCGGCTTCGCCGGCATGCTCACGGCGATCGAGCTCAAGGCGAGGGGCGTCGACGACATCCGCATCGTGGACAAGGCCGGCGACTTCGGCGGCACCTGGTACTGGAACCGCTACCCGGGCTGCATGTGCGACG
>JAEZAI010000014.1 GCA_023427825.1 Actinomycetes bacterium | reverse complement strand
GTACGCGGCGAACGGCTCCAGGACGGCGGGGTCCTTGGACACCTCCAGCACCCCGAGCAGCTGGAAGTAGTTGGGGTGGCGCTCGAACGCGCCGACCGCCCGCCGGAGCAGCAGGCGGAGCCGGTCCGCGTCCGTGCCCCGCTCGGGGAGCCGGCGCCGCATGGCGTCGTCGAAGCTGGCGCTCCACTCGAGCAGCACGTGGGCGAACAGCTGCTCCTTGGACGGGAAGTAGCGGTAGAGCGTGCCGAGCGCGACCTCGGCGCCCACCGCCACGTCTCGCATCTGGATGTCGTCGTAGCCGTGCTGCTCCAGCAGCTCCATGGCCGCACGCACGATGCGCCGCCGGCGGTCGCGCTGGGCCTCGGTCGTGGGCTCGGCCGGGCGGACCGGCTCGCTGGTGCCCTCGGCACGGGCGAGGGGGACGAGGCGGTCCATGGGTCGAGTGTAGGCCCCGTCCTCGCAAGAACTGGAACCGCGTTCTAGTGTCGGCCCAGCTCGCACACCCCAGGGGGACCGGACCGTGCTGGACTTCGCGATCGTCGACGCCGACAACCACTACTACGAGGCGACCGACGCCTTCACCCGCCACCTGGACCCGGCGATGGCCAAGCGCACCATCCAGTGGGCGGAGGTCGACGGCAAGCGCCGCCTGCTGGTGGGCGGGTCGATCAACCGCTTCATCCCCAACCCCTCGTTCTCGCACCTGGCACAGCCGGGTTCGCTGTCGGACTTCTTCCGGGCCAGGACCGGCGTCGGCGATCTCCGGGCCGCGTTCGGTGAGCTGCAGCCGATCGAGGAGCGTCCCGAGTACCGCGACCGCGACGCCCGACTGGCGGTCATGGACGCCCAGGGCATGGAGGCGTGCATCATGCTGCCCACGCTCGGCGTGGGCATGGAGACCGCGCTGGAGCGGGATCCGCAGGCGTGCGTGGCCGCCTTCCGCGCCTTCAACCGCTGGCTCGACGAGGACTGGGGCCTGGCGTACCAGGACCGCATCTTCGCCGCTCCGTACATCACGCTGATCGACCCCGACTGGGCGGTCGAGGAGCTCCGGTGGGCGCTCGACGCCGGCGCACGCGTGGTGCTCATGCGGCCGACGTCGGTGTGGGGCGTGGACGGCCGCCGCACGCCGGGGGACCCGCGGCACGACGTGTTCTGGTCGCTGCTCGACGAGGCCGGCGTGACGCTGGTGCTCCACAGCGGCGACTCCGGCTACGGCCCCTACGAGGAGCTGTGGGGCATCTCCGAGGACATGCAGGCGTTCAAGGTGCCGACGCTCAAGCGGCTGCTGTCGGCCAACCCGATCCGGGACACCATGGCGTCGTTCATGGCCGACCGCATCTTCGAGCGGTTCGACAACCTCCGGATGGCCACCGTGGAGACCGGCGCGGACTGGGTCCGACCGCTCCTGAAGAAGCTCGCGGCGGTGCACGTGCAGATCCCGGGCACGTTCGGCGAGGACCCGGTGGAGCTGTTCCGGCGCCACGTCTGGGTGTCGCCGTTCTTCGAGGACGACGTGATCGACCTGGTCGACGCCGTCGGCGTCGGCAACGTGCTGTTCGGCTCCGACTGGCCCCACGTCGAGGGCCTGGCCGAGCCGTCCGAGTTCATCGCCGAGCTCGACGGCCTGTCGCCGGAGGACGTGGAGCGGATCATGCGCACGAACGCGCAGGACCTGCTCACGCCGCGCCCGCGCTGAGCCGAGCCGCGCCGCGCTCTGAGTCCAGCCGCGCCGCGCTGAGGCGCGATGCCCGCAGGCTGCGACTGCGGGATCTCCTCAGCCGGTCGCGGCGTCGAGCCGGGACATCTCGTCGTCGGAGAGCGTGAGCGTGGCCGCCGCCACGTTCTCACGCAGGTGCTCCACCGAGCCGGTGCCGGGAATGGGCAGCATCACGGGGCTCCGGTGCAGCAGCCAGGCCAGCGCCACCTGGCCGGGCGTGGCGCCGTGCGCGTCGGCGACCTCGGCGACCACGCCACCGGGTGCCGCGAGGTCGCCGGCCGCCAGCGGGAACCACGGGATGAAGCCGATGCCGTTCGCCTCGCAGTGCTCGACCACGTCCTCGGAGGAGCGGTCGGCCACGTTGTAGAGGTTCTGGACCGTGGCGATCGGCAGGACGGCGCGGGCGGCCTCGATCTCGTCGACCGACACCTGGGAGAGGCCCACGTGTCGCACCAGTCCCTCGTCCTGCAGGTCCTTGAGCAGGCCGAACTGCTCCTCGGCGGGCACGAGCGGATCGATGCGGTGCAGCTGGAAGAGGTCGATCCGTTCGACGTCGAGGCGGCGCAGGCTCATCAGGCAGCCCTGCCGCAGGTACTCGGGGCGCCCGAGCGGCGCCCAGATGCCGGGCCCGTGGCGTGTGAGCCCGCACTTCGTGGCGACCACGATCCCGTCGTACGGGTGCAGCGCGTCGTGGATCAGCTGCTCGGACACCTCGGGCCCGTAGGAGTCGGCGGTGTCGATCAGGTCCACGCCCAGCTCGGGCAGCGCGCGCAGCACGGCGAGCGCTCGATCGGGATCCTCGGGTGGACCCCACACCCCGTCGCCGGTGATCCGCATGGCGCCGAAGCCGAGTCGGGTCACGGGGAGGTCGCCGCCGATCGAGAACGTGGCGGGGGTCGGGTTGGTCCAGTCCATCTGCGTCACGAGGACGATCTACCCCGTCCGGTCCCGGATCGCCTCCCCAGGGGCGCCAGCGGGACCGGCGGCGCGGCGCCGGACAGCTGCCGGTCCGTGGTCGTCGCTCTCGTGCGCGACGCCGGAGAGGGAGGCCGACGTGGGACCGAGATGGGTCGTGGGAGCGCTCGCGGGTGCGCTGGTGGTGCCGACGGCGCGCTGTCCGGTGCACACTGCACACCAGCGGACCCACCGCCCCGAACACCCGAGGAGCCGTCATGGACGACGACGCAGTGCTGAGCCGGATCGGCGACCTGGTGGACGAGGAGCACCAGCTCCGTGAGCGGATCTCGTCCGGGGGTGCACTCGCCGACGACGAGCGGTCGCGCCTCGACGAGGTCGAGCGACAGCTCGACCAGTGCTGGGACCTGCTCCGCCAGCGACGGGCCCGCGAGGAGTACGGCGCGGACCCCGACGGCGCCACCGCCCGGTCCGAGGACACCGTCGAGCACTATCGCCAGTAGGTGGGCGCCGGTCGATCGGCGCACGGTCACGGGGACCGGTGGCCCGACCGCGCACCGGGACGCCGGGTGCGGCGTCGCAGATGTACCGGTGACACGGGCGCTCCTGGCTCGTAGCGTTCGACCATGCGAAGGCTCCGGATCGTCCTCGTGGCCGTGCTCGGCTGCGCCCTCCTCCTGGCCGCTGCGCCCTCGGCGTCGGCCGGCGGCCCCATCGCGGGCCCGCAGCCGGGGAGCAGCTCCGGTGGCGACCCCTACTTCCCGGCGGCCGGCAACGGCGGCTACGACGTCCTGCACTACGACCTCACGCTGGACTACACGCCGACCACGCGTGCGCTGTCCGGCCGGGCCCTGATCGCGGCGAAGGCCACCGCCACGCTCTCGTCGCTCAACCTGGACCTTCGTGACCTCACGGTGTCCCGCGTGACCGTCAACGGGCTCGCGGCCCGATGGACGCACGCAGGCGGCGAGCTGGTGGTCACGCCGCGCCTGCCGCTGCTGCGAGGCCTGCCGTTCGTGGTCGTGGTCGACTACGGCGGGACCACAGGTCAGCCCGAGGACAACACGGGTGCGCTCTACGGCTGGGTGTCGTTCGACGACGGCGCGTTCGTGGGCAACGAGCCCGAGGGCGCCAGCACGTGGTACCCGGTGAACGACACGCCCAAGGACAAGGCGACCTACAGCTTCACCGTGACGGTCCCCGAGGGCACGACCGCGGTGGCCAACGGCACGTTCCTGGGCCAGAGCTCCCGGAACGGCCGCACCACCTCCAAGTGGGTCGCGACCGATCCCATGGCGAGCTACCTGTCCATGGTCGCGACCGGCGACTACGCGATCACGCGCTCGCGGACCGCGTCGGGGCTGCCGATCCTCGACGCCGTCGACACCGACCTCTCGCCCGAGGACCAGGCGGCGACCGCCGAGGTCCTGGCCCTGCAGCCGGCCATGATCGACTTCTTCCAGGCCAAGTTCGGCCGGTACCCGTTCTCGTCGTTCGGCGCGGTGGTCGACGACGACACCGACCCGGGCTACGCCCTCGAGAACCAGACCCGCCCCATCTACGCGGGGGCGCCTGACGAGTCGACGGTGGCCCACGAGCTGGCCCACCAGTGGTTCGGCAACAAGGTGACGCTCGGGCAGTGGCGCGACATCTGGCTCAACGAGGGCTTCGCCACCTACGCCGAGTGGATGTGGGGTGAGCGCCAGGGCACCGACTCGCCCCAGGAGGGCTACGACTTCGTGCTGTCGATCCCCGCCTCCAGCTCCTTCTGGTCCATCCCGACCGCGGACCCGGGGGCCGACGAGCTCTTCGCCGCCGCCACCTACCTCCGCGGCGGAGCGTTCCTCCACGCGTTGCGCCTGACGGTCGGCGAGACGGCGTTCTGGACGATCATCCGACAGTGGGCGGCTCGCCCGGCGTCGGTCCCGGTGAGCACCGCCGACCTCCTGGCCCTGAGCGAGAAGGTGTCCGGCCGCCAGCTCGACGCCCTGTTCGACGCCTGGCTGTACCAGCCGACCAAGCCGGCACCGGTCTGATCCCCTCGGACCGCGCGGCCAGGAGGCCCTTCGGTCTGGGCGCGGCAGCGGGCCGGGCGCGGCAGCGGGCCGACCCCCGGAGGGACCGGCCCGCAGCGAGCGCAGGGGAGCGGTTCCGGGGGCGCCTCGGTGGCGCGCCCCCGGACCGTCAGACCCGGGTGGGAGTGCCGCTCCTGCCCTTGGTGATGGCCCGGAAGATCAGCAGGGCGATCACCGCTCCGATGATCGAGCCGATGATGCCGGACAGCTGCAGCGCGCCGTCGTCGGCGTCACGTCCGAACAGCAACCAACCCAGGAAGCCGCCGATGAGGGATCCGACCAGACCGAGCACCAGCGTGCCGAGCACGCCCATGGGGTCCGGTCCGGGCACGAGTGCCCGTGCGATGAAGC
>JAEZAI010000004.1 GCA_023427825.1 Actinomycetes bacterium | reverse complement strand
ACCCTCGGCGTCGCGACCGAACGACACCTCGTCCAGCACGCCGAACGGGTGGTCGGGGTGCGGCAGCCCGGTCGGGACGACCGGCACGCCATGGCGGGCTCCGGCCCCGCCCAGCTCACCGGCGGTGGGCCACGTGTTGAACGCGCACCATCCCATGGCGGCGCCCCCCTTCGACTGCTGGACCATGACCGGTGCGGGCTGCCACGGGCCGGGGCAGGTCGCGTGGCCATAGCCCATCCAGTGGCCGACCTCGTGGTTGACGACGTAGTGCTGGTAGGCGTCGAGCCCGTATGGCCACGACGGCGTCGCACCGAGCCAGCGGTCCTGGTTGATGATCACGTTGCTGCCCTGACGGCAGGACCACTGCGAGCTGCACGGCGCGCCGAAGCTCGGCACCGTCCCCGCCGCGGCGAGCCAGATCGTGAACGTCGCGGGTCCGTCGGTGCGGACGAAGCGGATCGATCCGCCGAGCGACCACCCGCGGGGATCGTCGAGCGTCGCCTGCACGTGGCGGGCGAACTGGTCCACGTCGGCCACGATCGGCCCGCGGGTGGCGATCCGGAACGAGTAGGTCCGGCCCGGCGTGCACGCCGACAGACCCAGGGCCGCCACGGCGAGCACCCCCAGCGCCGCGAGCGCGGCGAGACGTCGGCGACCCATGCTTCCCTCCACTCGACGAGCGAGCCCGGCGGCCAGCGTAGGACGCCAGGTCGGCGCCCGCGCGCAGGATCAGTCCACGGCGTCGAACACGTCCGCCAGCCAGTCCATGATCCGCTCGTCGCGCAGGGCGCGGCCGGCGGGCTCGCAGTGCCACGACGCACCCTCGGACTCGGTGAAGCGCACGAGGGACGAGCCGACGACCAGCTGGTGGAGCTCCTCGGACTGGCCGGGCCAGAACTGCTCGTGCTCGGGCGCGGTGATGAGCAGCGGCGTGGAGATCCGGGCGGCGGTCGCCGCGTCGAGGTGCATGGCGCGGGCGGCCTGGTACGCGTCGAAGAACGAGTCGGTGCCGTAGGGATCCATCCTCCATCGCAGCTGGGCCAGCGCCTGTGGCGAGTCCTTCAGCCCGATCTCCATGAAGGCGTCGAAGTCCGAGCGGTCCCCGCTGTCGAGGATGCCGACCATGGACTCGGGCAGGTGCGACAGCCACGAGTCGCCGACCCGCGTCACGCCGGGGTCGGCCACGCCGGCCGCCAGCCGGTGCTCGAACGCCAGCGCCCGGGGCACCCAGTAGCCGGCCTGGCTCACGCCGATCACCGCGATGCGGTCGGGATCCACGTCGGGCCGAGCGAGCAGGTGGTCCACGACCGGCGTGAGCACCGCCTCCCAGTCGCCGCGGAAGTGCAGACCGTGGCGGTACAGCGAGGCGCCCTGCCCTGGTCCGTCGTAGGTCATCGCGTTCCAGCCCCGCTCGACGGCGGCGGCCGCGCCCGACGACCACATGTCACTCACCGGGCCGTCGCTGCCGTTGGTGAGGATGATCGTGGGCCGCCGGTCGCCCACCGACGCGGACGCCGTCGGCGAGAAGAAGTAGCCCTCGAGCGGGACGGGGGCGTCGGTGACCGGGTCCGTGTACGGCACCGACAACGGCTCGACGGGCGGGTCGAACGCGGCGACGGCCCGGTCCCACGCGCCGCGGTGCCGCTCCCAGAGCGCCGTCGCGGCGTCGTGGCCCTGCGACCCGACGGCGTGCGCAGCCGCCGTGGCGAAGTAGTTGCTGGCGCGCAGGTCGGCGCTGCGTGCGCTCTGCGCTCGACCCTTCGCCGCGCTGTCGCGTGCGTGGCGCTCGAGCCGCTCGGCGAGCGCGGTGAAGACCCGGACCCACGAGTCCTCATCGCCGTCGGCGACCTCGTCGAACGCGACCAGCAGCTCACCGGCATCGGCCAGTCCTCTGTAGACCCCGCCCAGCAGGATCAGGCGGTCGAACTCGAAGCCGTCGTCGTCGAAGCGTCGTCGCATCAGGTCACCCTAAGGTCGCACCGACCTCGAACGGTGCTGCTGCCGTAGCGTGATCCGCCGTGGAGCCCGATCCAGCCGACGCGGCGATGTACGAGGCCGCCGGGCTCGTGGACCTCGCGGCACCCGACGCGTCGGAGCGGCTGGAGCTGCTTCGCTACCTGTCCGGTCTCGGCGCGGATCTCGATCGGCTCCGGCGGGCCGCTGTCGAGGATGACCTCGTCGCCGTCGGGCTGGACCTGCTGCTCGAGGACGGCGGGCTGACCATCGACGAGCTGGCGGACCGGATGGACGTGGCGGTCGACGATGTGATCGAGGCCTACCGGCTGGTCGGCGTGGAGATCCCCGACCGGAGCGCGCCGGTCTTCGAGGAGTCGGAGCTGGCCTTCGTCGAGCTGCTGACGGCCACCGTGGACACGTTCCCCGACGACGCCACCCGCGAGATCCTGCGGGCCATCTCCCTGTCGCTCGCCAGCCTCAGCGCGGCCGCGATCTCGGCGTTCGTCGGCAGCGTCGAGGTCGGGCTCGCCGGGGCGGGCGATCCGCTCGGGCACGCCACCGTCACGCGGGCCGCCGGTGAGATGGGACTCGAGCTCGCCGCCGGGCTGAAGCCGCTGCTGCGCCACCACCTCCGTCAGGGCGTCCAGCGCCAGCGACGCGGCACCCGGCGCAGCGGCGACCGCCGGGCGATCGTCGCCGCCGTGGGCTTCGTGGACCTGGTGGGGTTCACCGCCCGGACCGCCGAGCTCGAGATCGAGGAGCTGATCCACTTCATCGGTGAGTTCCGGGAGCGGACCCACGAGCTCGTCGACGCCGGCGGTGGTCAGGTGGTGAAGCACATCGGCGACGAGATCATGTTCAGCTGCGCCGACCTGGCCGAGGCGTGCCGCATCGGACGGTCGCTGGTCGAGGCGTTCGAGACCGAGGCCGCTGCACCGCGCGGCGGTCTGGCGGCCGGGCGCGTGGTGGCGCGCCACGGCGACCTCTACGGCTCGGTGGTCAACCTGGCGTCACGGCTCGCCGATACGGCGGTGCCCGGCGAGGTGCTGGCACCGGCGGACGCGGTGGCGGAGATCGAGGCGTCCGGCGGCGCCGCCGACGTGGTGTTCGTGCCCGCGGGTCGTCGCCAGCTCAAGGGGTTCGAGGACCCGGTGCAGGTGGTGTCGGTGGAGCGCCCGGGCTGAGCCGGCCCGATCGCATCTGGCGCCGCGGCGCTATCTCCGGGGATCGAACGTGAGGTGGTCGCCCACGTCGCCCCATCGCTCGGGGATCATCCTGCGGCGGACGAACCGCCACTCGCCGTCCACGCGGCGGAGCCGGTCGACGTAGCGACCGACCACCACCGGCTGGAGCCCCAGCCGCTCGGTGCCCTGGAACACGGTGAAGCGGGACCGCACCTCCAGCTCGCCGTCACCGGCGTCGTCGACGATCACGTTGGTGATCACGTGTGCGGAGTGCGGGGTGCCGTCGTCGAAGCGCCGCGTCGTGCCCTCGTACAGGGCCCGGACCTCGTCCGCGCCCGTGGCCACCACGGAACCGTCGGCGGTGGTCACCACGGCCTCGGACAGCAGCGCGCCCACTCCATCGAAGTCGCCCGCGTCCATGAGCTCCGCGTAGCGGGCCAGCAGCTCGGCGGCCGCCCAGCGGTCGCCGTCCCCGACGCTCACCGAACGGTCCGGTCCGGCCGGCACGTCAGGATGCGGGCACCTGGTCGCGGGCGGCGAAGACGTCGGCGGCGAACGGGTTCGGTGCGATCCACGACGGGAACTCTGCCACCAGGCTCGGCGTGCCCGAGACCTCGAGCGCACCGTCGCTGCGGGCCTCGTCGAGCGTGATGCGACCCAGGAACCAGCGGTGCGCCGTCCGGTTCTCGCCGCGGACGAGCACGTCCACGTCGTAGCCGGGATCGATGTTGCACGGTGTCGCGGCCCCGCCCTCGATCACGAGCCAGAGCCGCCCGCCGCCCGGACCGCGGAGGTCCCACTCGACGCAGACCCGCTCGGATGGGCACGCGCCGGGATCCACGGCCTTGTGGATGTTCCAGAGCAACCAGCGAGCGTCGAGCTGCTCGTCGGTCGGGTCCTTGAAGTTCCACTGCGCCGCCCACTGGCCGAGCGACAGCAGCACCGGCACCAGGTCCTCGCCCGCCTGCGTGAGGCGGTACTCGCCGGCCCGGCCCGGCCCGGCGTCGTTGCGAGTGATGACCCCCTGCGCCTGGAGCTGGCGCAGTCGTTGGGACAGGAGGGTCCGGCTGATGCGGGGCACGCCGCGGTGGATCTCGTTGAAGCCGCGTCCGCGGTCCATGAGCTCGCGCAGGATGAGCGGCGTCCACCGATCGCCGAGCACCTCGGCGCCGGCGGCGATCGGGCAGTACTCCTCGAACCCGTTCATGCGCACGATCGTCGCACCGGGCCAGCTCCTGGACCAGTACCAATCCCGGACCGGTCCGGGATCGGTACTGGTCGCACCACCCGGACCGCCCCGACGATCGTGCGCATGGACACCATGACCCACACTCCGACCGACATCGACACCGACCTGGACGACGCGTTCCTGTCGGAGCTCTCCGAGCTGGACGCCGCGCACGACCGCGACGGCACGTTCGTCGCCGACGAGGTCGAGGCGCTGCGCGACCGCGGCTGGCTGGCGCTGCCCGTGCCGACCGAGCTGGGCGGCTCGGGCC
>JAEZAI010000555.1 GCA_023427825.1 Actinomycetes bacterium | reverse complement strand
GTCCCGACCCGCACGCCGACCCGGCCCCATGGACCTCCCACTCGACAACACGACCGCCGTGCTCGTCTCATGCGCAGTGTGGGCGACGATCGGCGTCGCCACCGGCTACGTCGGCAACCGCCTGCCGCAGCGGCGCGTCGACCACGACACGTGGCTCACCCGACCGCGCCGCGTCGAGCGCGACGGCCGGCTCTACCAGCGGACGCTGCGGATCAACCGGTGGAAGGACCGGCTGCCGGAGGGCGGGGCGATCTTCGCCGGCGGCACGTCCAAGCGGCACCTCGGCGGCACCGGCGACGACGACCTCGCCCGGTTCGCCGGCGAGACCCGTCGTGCCGAGCTCGTGCACTGGACCAATGCGGCAGCGGGACCGCTTCTCCTGATCTGGTGCCCGCTCCCCCTCGGTCTCGCGATGGTGGCCTTCGGCCTGGTCGCGCACGCACCGTTCGTCTGCATCCAGCGCAGCAACCGCCTCCGGATCGCCCGCATCCTGCGTGCACGGGAGAGGGCCGCCGCGTCAGAGCGGGCCCCCGCCGTAGACCGGTCCGGTGTCGATCCCACGAGCGGTCCACCGCGCACGTCGTCCGCCTGGCATCGTGGTGCCGACGACGCGTGAGCGCCCGTCCCGACAGGAGGGTCATCGTGACGCCGAGCGAGATCGACGAGATCGTGAGCGACGAGCTCACCCGCAATGGCCACCGTCCGGGCGTGCTGGTCAGCGGCGAGGGTCCTCGGTTCACCGCGCAGGTCGGCGAGTGGATCGAGCCGGCCGTCCTGGCCGGTGCGGCGCAGCGGATCGCGGAGCGACTGCACCACCTCGATCCCGCGGTCCAGGTGCTGCTGTCGATCTCGACGCCGTGGTTCCTCCACGACGGTCGCATCGACCCGGTCGACTGACCGGCCGGGTCTGCCGACCGGCCCGGGCGGGATCGACCCGGCGACCGGTTCTTGCGGGAGTTGGCGTCGCTCCGCCACGGCAACTCACGCAAGAACAGAACGTTGGCGATCGAGCGACGGCCTGCGGGGTCAGCACCTGCCGGCGGAGATTTCCGCCACCCACTGCCGCACGACGGCGATGTCCAGGCTGGGGTCGGGCCCGGCGCCGTCCATGACGATGTCGGTCATCCGGTCCACGCCGAGCACGTCGACGCCTCGGCAGAAGTCCTTCTGACCCCCGGGGCCGAGGCTGTCCCACCCGTACTCGAGCCCCATCCGGGTCAGCTCTGCATCAGCGGTCGCGGAGGCGCCCGGGTCCAGGCCGCCCGGCGCCGGGTCGACCGGGGCCGGCTGGACGAAGGTGTCCGGATCGATCGTGCTGGGCACGACCAGATCGGCGTCCGCCGTGTCATCGTCCGACATCTCCGACACGGCGAACACGGCCGCGCCCACCGCCAGGAACATGAAGATCGCCACCAGGATCCAGCCGAAGACGCTGCGTCGAGGGGCGCTCGTCCGGGACACCCCGGGCGGCTGCGGCCAGGAGGCCGGTGTCGACGAGGGCCACGGAGCCGGCGGCGGCGGAGGTGCACCCCACTGACCCCGGGGCTGCTGCGGAGCTCCCCAGGGTGCCGGTCCGGTCGGGGCGCCCCACGCTCCCTGCGACGAGCCGAGCGGGTGCGGACCGGGAGCAACGGCCGGCGGCTGCTCACCTGGAACGGCCCAGACCTGTCCGGCCGTCGGGATCGCGTGCGGCGGCCCTGAAGGCGGAGGTCCGGCAGGAGGCGGTGCGGCGGGCGGCGGGAGGTCGACCGGCGGGTACCACCGACCGTCCGACCCCTGCCACCATCCGTTGCGGTCGTCCGGCGGCTCCACGGACATCGGCTCCCTCCTTCTCGCGGGCGCAAGCTACCGGCCCGGGCGAGTGCGGGGCGAGGGGTCCGCGAGCCCCAGCGAGCGTCGTCCTGCTTGAGTTCCCGGCGCTGAGCGGCGCCAACTGACCCTGCAACGGGAGGGAGTGGGAGCGGGCGTTCGCCGCCCGACCCGAGGTAGGAGGCGATTCCGCCGTTCGTTACCCTCGACCGGGTGGAGGGAACCGAGGTGCTCGTCCTGGGTCCGACGGTCGTGACCGACGGGATCGGTGCGCGGCCCGTGCGATCCGCACAGCTCCAACGCCTGCTCGCCTCGCTCCTGCTCGCGGACGGCGGCGTGGTCGACGACGACGTGCTCGCCGACCGGTTGTGGGCCGGCTCGCCGCCACCCAGCTCGCGCTCGGGACTGCAGGTCGTGGTGCACCGGCTCCGCAAGCTGCTCCAGCCGCGCGACGGCGACGAGCCCGCCATCACCATCCACCGCGACGGCAACGGCTACCGGCTGGACCCCGGGTCGATCTCGGTCGATGCCGCGCTCGCCGCGTCGCTCGTCGACGCCGGCGAGCGGGCGTTGCCCGGTCACCCCGAGCGGGCCATCGGTCACCTCACCGAGGCCCGGGCCTGCTGGCGCGGGGACGCGTGGCCGTCACTCGTCGACGACCCGTGGATGGTGAGCGAGCGGGCCCGCCTGCACGAGCTGCGGCTGCGGGCCGAGGACGCGCACGTGGACGCGCTGCTGGTGGCCCGCCGACCGACCGAGGCCGCGACGATGGCGCGGCTCGGCGTCGATGCGGAGCCCTTCCGTGAACGCCGGTGGGCGCAGCTGATCACCGCGCTGTACCAGGACGGGCGCCAACGCGAGGCGCTCGCCACCTACGAGGAGGTGCGAGGGCGGCTGGTCGACGAGCTGGGCCTGGACCCGGGTCCCGATCTGGTCCGGGTGCACCGCGCCGTGCTCGACCACGACCCGGGCCTCGCCCCCGTGGACGATGCGCCGGCGCCGGTGCCCGTGCGTCCGGACCAGGCGCCGACCATCCGCCGCGCTGCGACTCCCACCACCGAGCTGTACGGGCGCGACCGCGAGCTGCGGGCGGGCGACGACGCGCTCGGGACCCACCGTCTGGTCACCGTGACCGGCCTCGGCGGCATCGGAAAGTCGAGCCTCGCCGCGCACGCCGCGGCCCGGCGGGCGGATCACCACCCGGACGGGTGCGTCGTCGTGGCGGCGGACTCGCTGAGCAGCGGACGGCACGTGCTCGACGAGCTCGCCGAGCTGCTCGGCCTGGCGGTCGAGGACGGCCGGCCGAGGGACGTCGCGATCGCCGGCTTCCTGGCGGACCGCCGGGTCCTGGTGGTGCTCGACGGGTGCGAAGGCCGACTGGACGAGGTCGCGGAATCCGTGCGCGTGCTGCTCGGAGCCGGGCCGGGCGTGAGGGTGCTGTGCACGTCGAGGCTCCCGCTCGACCTGCCCGAGGAGGCGGCGATCGGCCTGGGCCCCCTCGCCGTGCCCACCGCTGGCGAGCCGGACCCGTTGTCCGCTCCGTCCGTGCAGCTCCTGCTCCGACGCATCGGTCCCGACAGGATCTCCGCCCATGACCCGGCGGACGCGGCGGCGCTGGCGGACGTCGTCCGTTGCGTCGACGGGTTGCCGCTCGCCATCGAGCTCGCAGCGGCGCAGTGCCGCGTGCTGCCCCTCGCCTCGCTCGCGGACGTCCTCGGAGAGCGGATCGACGTCCTCGCCTCGGACGAGCGCGGCCGGCCCGAGCGCCACCGCTCGCTCGCCGCCTGCCTGGACGTCACGTTCGAGCTGGTCGACGCCGAGGCGTTGGACGAGCTTCGGACCCTGGCCCTGCTCCCGGCCCCCGCGAGCATCGACCTGCTCGGCGCAGACCGAGACCCGGAGCTGCTCCGGCGTCTCGACCGGCTCGCCGCGGCGTCGCTCGTGAGCAGCCCGGACGGCCGGGTGGAGCTGCTGCCCACGATCCGCGCCCAGGCCCTCGACGGCCTCTCCCCCGACGCGACGGGCCACCACCTGGACGCGCTGGCAACCAGGTGCCTCGCGTTCGCAGAGCGTCATCGCACGGCGCTCCGCCTCGGCCCCCAGGGCCGGGCCATCCGGGCCTTCGCCGACCAGTACGACAACCTGCTCGCGGTGATCGAGCGGCTCGACCGATCCGGGCGGACGTGCGAGGCGGTCCGCCTATCGGTGGCCATGGACCGCTACTGGTTCCTGGAGCCGCACGGGGATGATCCGCGTCGCACGCTGGGCCCGCTGCTGGAACGGGCGCAGGCCGACGGTCGTTCGCTCGACGTCGCCCTCCTGGCCGGCGCGCTGGCCGAGGCCACGCGGGCCGAGGACGCCGGGATCCCGCCGCACCACGACGCGTTGCGATCCGCGGTGCCGGTGCTCGAGGCGGCCGGTGAGCACGGCCGCGCGATCGACGCGCTCGGTCTCCTCGCCATCGGCACCGGCTGGCTCGGCGAGGTGGACGAGATGCACGCGCACGCGGCCCGGGCGCGGGAGCTTCGGAGGACCCGCTCGGACCTCGGCCCGGAGACGGCCTGGTACGACGCCGTGGACGACTACATGTCGGCCATGGTCACGGGATACGCGGGCGACCTGAACGGCGCGCTGCGCGGCCTGCTCGACGCACGGATCCGGATCGTGTCGATCGGCGACGACGCTCTGGCGGGTCGGGTGCTCCTGTGGGCCGCGCTCGTCGCGGAGCTCATCGGCGACGTGGAGGCCCGGCACCATCTCCTGCGGGAGGCCACGAGCGACCTGGACGCGGGGCGCCTGGGGGGAGCGCAGCACAAGCTCCTCCAGACCGTCGCCGAGTTCGCCGTGCAGGACGGCGACCCCGAGGCCGACCGCCTCCT
The DNA here is from genome assembly GCA_023427825.1 of Actinomycetes bacterium. Taxonomy (GTDB): domain Bacteria; phylum Actinomycetota; class Acidimicrobiia; order Acidimicrobiales; family Microtrichaceae; genus Dermatobacter. Next base: position 3,072 of record JAEZAI010000555.1, on the reverse strand, counting down.
GACCGAGGCGATGGTGGCGGCCGAGCAGCGGAACGACCGGCTGGGCGTCGCGCGTTGCCAGCGCGAGCTGGGCGTGCTGGCCCACCGCGCCGGACAGGACGACCGGGCGGCCCTGTGGTTCCGCGCGTCGCTGCCGGCGCTGGCCGAGCTGGACGCCGACTCCTTCGCGCTCGCGCTGGAACAGGTGGCACCGCTGGTCGAGCGGCTCGGCCGGCCCGACGCCGCCGCCCGACTCCGCGCCGCCGCCGCGACCGTGCAGGTCGACCCGAGCACCCGCACCTGGGACGGTCGGCGGCTGCTCGAGCTGCGGGACGGATCCGATCCGGCGACGCCCGACCCGATCGGTCCCGACGCCGTAGACGCCGCGGACACTGCCGACGCACTCGACATCGCGCTGGCCGCGCTCGGCCGTCCGGTGCTCACGGCCGCGACGCGCTGACCCAGCCCCGGCCGAGCAGGGGAGGGGAAGGGGGGAATCCCGGTCGCGGTGGCACCCTCCGGGCGTACGGTCTCGACCGGACAAGCGGGCGAACGCAGGGCCCGTGGAGGGAGGTCGGGTGGAACCCAGCGAGGGAGCGGATGGCGACCTGCGGATGCGGCCGATCGGCCACGTCCGTGGCGGTCGCGAGGTGGTGGAGGACGACGACTGGCAGTCGGTCACCGCCCGCATCGAGCTCGACGGCGGCGTGGTCGACATCGATGCCACCGACGGGCTCGCCGCCTTCTCTCACATCGAGGTCGTCTACGTGTTCGACCGCGTGGACCCGTCGTCGGTCTGCACCGGCGCTCGACACCCGCGCGGTCGCGAGGACTGGCCTCGCGTCGGGATCCTGGCCCAGCGCGCCAAGGACCGACCGAACCGCATCGGCGTCACCGTCTGCGACCTGCTGGGCGTCGAGCGGGGTGCGCTGCTCGTCGCAGGGCTCGACGCCGTCGACGGCACGCCCGTGCTGGACGTGAAGCCGTACCTGCGCGGCTTCGCCCCTCGTGGCACGGTCCGCGAGCCGGCCTGGGCGACCGAGCTCATGGAGGGGTACTGGTGAGCCGTCGCCTGCGGACTCACGCCGCGGTGCGGTACTTGGCCTCCGCGACGCAGAACACGCCGTAGACGAACAGGCCCAGGGCGATCGCCCAGAGAAGGATCGGCCCCCAGGACGTGCCCGCCAGCTCGAGCAACGCACCGGACGGCCCCGCCGCCTTCTCGGGGCGATACGTGATCGCGGCCTGCAGGAAGAACCAGCCCACGACGGCGATCACCAGCGCCTTGGCGCCGTAGCCGACCATCCCCAGGCGGACGACCCACGAGTGCTCGTCCGCGTCCAAGCGCTCGGCGAAGTGTCGCTGCAGCACCTGCTTGTAGAAGTTCCACACGGCGTACCCGATGATCCCCGCGCCGAGCAGCCCGACGAGCCACCGGCCCGCCGGCAGGTCGAACATGGTGGAGGCAGCCTGCTGGGACTTCTGATCGCTGCCGGAGCCGCCGCCGGACGTGCCGCCCTCCCCGGTCCAGTTGGCGATCGTCATGCTCAGCGTGGTGATCGCGAGCGACAGGTAGATCACGGCGAGCACCGCGTACTTGACCCGGTGCTGGCTGTCGCTGCCCTGGACCGGATCGCCCATCACAGCGCACAGCACGCGCCAGGCCGCGAGCGCGAAGAGCGACGCCGTCAGCGCCACGAGCAGGAACTTCCCGAACGGCTGCTGCGCCACCCACGCCACCGCGCCCTCGCCGGACGGGTCCTGTTCCTTGTCGCCCATGGCGATCCTGATCGCGAGCAGGCCGACGATCGCCGCCACCACGCCCTGTCCGACCAGTCCCACCCGTCCGAGCGTCTCCTTCCAGTCGCGGGCCCGGTGGGCGACCGCGTGCTGCGTGGATCCCAGAGCGTGCGTCATGAAGTGCTCCTCCCCGCTCGGGGCGCCGGGCAGTACCCCGGCGTAGGCTCCGCGCAGCCGCGCCCCGGGGTGCGGGTCCGAAGGAGGTGCACATGGCCGCGACCGACCTGGGGGAGATCGGCGATGCCCCTGCGCTCGTCCCGCTGTTCCGGATGGAGGCGACGATCGGCACGCCGGCGATGGCCCAGACGCCGGTCGGCACCCGAGCGCCGGTCGGGGTGACGGGCGGGCGCTTCGCAGGCGAGCGGCTGTCGGGGACCGTGCTGCCGGGCGGCATGGACTGGCTGCTCATCGACTCGGCCGGCATCTGGCACGTCGACGTCCACGTGATGCTCCAGATCGACGACGGGCCGGTCGCCGTCGTCCGCTACGAAGGCCGCATCCGCCTGCCTGACGACGGCTTGGAGCGACTCCTCGGCGGCGGATCGATCGCCGCGGACGAGATGTACTTCCGCACGGCGCCGACGTTCGAGACCGAGGCCGGTCGGTACGAGTGGCTCAACTCGATCCAGGCCGTGGGCGTGGGCTCGCTCGGGCCTGGCACCGTCACCTACGACGTGTTCGAGGTGACCTGACGCAGCGGTGGCGCAGAGACCGGGCAGCTGAACCCCTCGGGTTCGGGCACCGGCTCGTCCGTGCGGTCACGGATCGTCAGGCATGCGACGACGCCGCCGAGGGCGGACAGCGCGGCGCAGATGAGCATGGACGACCGGAACCCTTCGGTCATGGCCGACGGCACGTAGAACTCGTCGCCCGTGAGCCCGGTCACCCCCGGCAGGATCGCCACGGCGAGCAACCCGCCCATGCGGGCCACCGCGTTGTTGATGCCGGATCCCACGCCCGCGTGCTCGTCCCCGGCGGCGGCGAGCACCGTGGCCGTGATCGGCGCGACGAGGATCACGAGCCCGATGGCGACGACCACCACGCCGGGCAGCACGTGCGTGACGTAGGCGTCGCCGGGCACCACGCGTGAGAGCAGCAGCAGGCCGATGCCGACGACGATCGGGCCGACGGTCAGCGGCAGGCGCACCCCGATCCGCTCCGACAGCGCGCCCGAGCGGGCCGACAGCAGGAGCATGAGCACCGTGACCGGGAGCGACGCCGCCCCGGCCTCCGCCGGCGAGTAGCCGAGCGAGATCTGCAGGAACGAGGCGAACAGGAAGAAGAAGCCACCGA
>JAEZAI010000538.1 GCA_023427825.1 Actinomycetes bacterium | reverse complement strand
GACCAGTACTCCCAGTCCCCCAGCACGCGCACCCGCTGCGCGTTGGGCGCCCACACCGCGAACGTGGCGCCGCCACCGGGCAGCAGATGTCCGCCGAGCAGCTCCCAGAGCCGCAGGTGGCGCCCCTCGTTGAAGAGGTACACGTCGACGTCGCCCGGCGGGGACGGCGGCGGGCCCGGCGGCTCCCGGAACGGGCTCGGGGCGTCGTCGGCCGCCGACCGCGCGTCCTCCGCCCGTTCGGAGCGGGACGATCGCGCGCCCTCGGCGGACCGCGGGGTGGTGCGAGCCGCGTCGGACGGGCTCATGCGAACAGGTCCTCGCCCTCCGGCGGGTGCTCGGGCAGCTCCTCGTCGTAGTCGAGGAGGCGCTCGACGGCCCGGATGGGCAGGTCGACCAGATCGGGACGGTGGGCCAGCTCGTAGGCGACCTCGTAGACGGCCTTGTCCATCTCGAAGACGCTGAGCAACGCGTCGCGCGACGCCCGGGCCTGGGGCAGCAGGCGGTGGACCTCGTCCACCTCGGCGTACCCCGACAGGAACGTGTTGATCGCCCGCTCGGACCAGGCATCCGCGAGCACCCGCAGCTCCTTGTCGGGCGTGCCGGTCTCCCGCAGCGCCAGCGCAGCGGCGTAGTGGAACGAGCGGGTCATGCCGGCGACGTCGCGCAACGGCGACGACGGGCGGCGGCGCTCGTCGAGCGGCCGGTCGGGCTCGCCCTCGAAGTCCAGCACCATCCAGTTGCGGGCGACGCGCAGCACCTGACCCAGGTGGAGGTCCCCGTGGATCCGGATCGCGGCGCCGAGATCGTCGGCCGTGCGCAGCCGCTGGTACACCTCCTCGATCCGGCGGGTGTCCAGGTGGCCCGACGCGATCCGGTGCAGCTGCGCCGACATGTCGTCGGCCCAGGCGCCGCCGTCCGCGGGCTCGGAGCCGAACGCCTCGGCGAGCGCCACGTGGAGCCGGGCCACGTCGTTGCCGAGCTGGTAGGCCTCGCGGGCGAAGTCGAGCTTGCAGTCCCGCGGCGGGCGGCGCCGGTTGAACATCTCTCGCAGCGACGCCGTCGCCAGCTCCACGCCGTCGCCCCGGCTGCGCTCGAACCGGCGCGTGACCGCGAAGTCCGTGTTGCTGCGACGCCACACGGCCACCGGCACCGGGACCGCGCCGTAGCCGACCCGCCCGAGCGCCTCGGTCACCTCGACGTCCAGGTTCGGTCCGGGCTGCACGCGCCGGAAGACCTTGACGATGTAGCGCTCGTCCAGCACCAGCGACGTGTTCGACTGCTCGCCGGGCTGGGCTCGCACCGTCGTGACGTCGAGGTCGGGGGCGACGATCGAGCAGAACTCGAGCGCCAGCTCCTCGTCCGCCAGCGCGTCGAACAGGTGGGCGGCACCGCGCGGGGTCTCCATGTGGCCGACGTGGGCGACGTCGGGCAGCTCGTCGGGGCGCTCCGACGCCGCTCCGAGCGGCACCTGGTACCACGCGGGCGCGCCCCGACCCCCGTCCGCGCGGACCTCGGCCAGCACCCAGAGCAGGCTGGGCCAGCCATCCACGAGCGTGTCGACCCTGCGGATCCGAACCTGCGGTCGTTCGACCGCGGCGAACCACCGCTGACCGGCCAGGAACGGGGGCAGCAGGCGGGCGAGCTCGGCGGAGAAGGATTCTGCGTCGATGGGCACGTTTCTACCCGCTGGCGGAGTGACCGTCAGAACCGGGTGTGACGAACGCGTCACCGACAGTTCCGATCCGTGGGCGAGCATCGGATGTCGCTACCCAGCTGGCGGCGGCCCATGCACCGGCTGTGAAGGCACATGTCACCTGCGGCCGCCGACGGGCCCGGCCGGGAGCCGCCGGGTACCGTCGCACGGGTGCAGGTCGGACGCCACGACCCCGCGCCGGCGCCCGTGGCCCCGCCGGTGACGGAGCCGCTCGGCCACGTCCCTGCCCTCGACGGGCTGCGCGCGTTCGCGGTCGTGGCGGTGCTGCTGTTCCACGGCGGGATCGCCGGCGTGGACGGCGGGTTCCTGGGCGTGTCGGTCTTCTTCACGCTGTCGGGCTTCCTGATCACCTCGCTGCTCCTGCGCGAGTGGCGAGCGGAGACCACGGGGTCGGCGCCCGGCCGGATCGACCTGCGGCGGTTCTGGTCGCGGCGCTTCCGGCGGCTGCTCGCAGCGTCGTGGCTGACGATGGCGTTGGTCGTGACGATGGGCGCCCTCGGCGCCTGGGACGACTCGCAGCTGCGGGACCTCCGCGGCGACGTGCCGTGGGCGATCGTCGAGCTCGTCAACTGGCACTTCATCGCCAAGGGCACGAGCTACGGCGCGTCGCAGTCGCCGCCGTCGCCGCTCGAGCACTTCTGGAGCCTGGCGATCGAGCAGCAGTTCTACCTGCTGCTGCCCGTCCTGCTGATGGGCGTGCTCGCGCTCGGTGGTCGCACCCGTGAGGTCAGCTCCAGGCTCCGCACGGCGGCGGTCGTGCTGGGCGTGCTCGCCGTGGCGTCGGCGGTCGCCAACGGCGTGCTGGCCCGCAGCGCGATCGACCGCGCCTACTTCGGCACCGACACCCGCGCCGCCGAGCTGCTCGTCGGCGTGCTGCTGGCGTTCGGGCTGCTGCGCCGGGTCCGCCTGTCCGGGAGCCCGCGCGCCGCAGCGGTCGCGGCTGGCGCGCTCGGCGCCGGGATCCTGGTGGTGCTGTTCCACGTGGCCGAGCTCACGAGCCCGTGGCTGTACCCGTGGGGGTTGCTGCTCACCGCCGCGTGCACCGCCGCAGTGGTCACGGCCGCGGTGCAGACCGGTCCGGTCGCTGCGGTCCTGGGGCTGGCGCCGGTCGTGGCGCTCGGGCGCATCAGCTACGGCGTGTACCTGCTGCACTGGCCGGTCTTCCTCTGGCTGACGCCCGCCCGCACCGGCCTGGACGGCGGGCCGACGGACACCGCGCTCCTGTTCGGCCTGCGCGTCGCCGTCACCCTCGTCGCAGCGGCCGTGATGTTCCGCTGGATCGAGACGCCGGTCCGCACCGGCGCACGGGTGACCGCCCGTCAGGCCCGGGTCGGGATCCCGTGCGCGGCCCTGCTCCTGGGCGCGGGCGCCACGTGGGTGACGAGGGACCTGCCGCCGCCGCCCGACTACCTGCAGCCCCGCGAGGCCGGCGACGGGGAGATCCGCGAGGCGCCGACCACGACC
>JAEZAI010000069.1 GCA_023427825.1 Actinomycetes bacterium | reverse complement strand
CGACCAGATGGTCGACGCGATCGGGCGCTACGTCGACGCCGGCGCCGTCCAGGTCAACCTGGCGCTGCGCGCGCCGTTCGAGGTCGCGGCGCTCGACCACCTCGCCGGGGCGATCGAGCAGCTCGGGCAGGCGTGAGCTTCACATCGTGAGCGAGCCCCGACTGGACGACCTGACGCGTCAGCGGACCTACGTGGTCGGCAGCCGCCAGGGCCGGCCCAACCGACCGTCGCCCGACTGCCCGTTCTGCGTCGGTGGTCTGGAGGCCCCCGATCCCTACGACGTGCGGTGGTTCGTGAACCGTTGGCCCGCCATGGACGGCGACCGCTGCGAGATGGTGCTGTACACGCCGGACCACGACGCGGAGTTCTGGACGCTCGGAGTCGACGGCGCCCGACGCGTCGTCGACCTGTGGGCCGAACGCACCGCCGCACTCGGTGCACGCGGCGACGTCGAGTACGTGCTGGTGTTCGAGAACCGCGGCGCCGAGGTGGGCGCCACGATCCCCCACCCCCACGGGCAGATCTACGCCTACCCCGAGGTGCCCCCGGTCCCGCTCCGCGAGCTGGTCGACGGCGTCCTGCTGCCGGACCTCGTCCCCGACGACCTCACCGTCGGTCGGCACGGCGACTGGCTCACGTGGGTGCCGCACGCGCCGACGTGGCCGTACGAGCTGAGACTGGCGCCGCTGACCGAGGCGCCCGACCTGGTCGACGAGCGATGCGACCGCGACGGTCTGGCCGCCGCGCTGGTCGACGGCCTCGCACGACTGGACCAGCTCTTCGACGAGCCCATGCCGTACATGCTCTGGATCCACCAGCGGCCGACCGACGGTCGGGACTGGCCGGGCGCCCGGGTCCACGTGCACGTGGCGCCGCTGCACCGGTCGCAGGGCGTCCAACGCTACGTCGCCGCGGCCGAGCAGGGCGGCGGCGTGTACTTCGACCCGGTCACGCCGATCGACGCGGCGGCCCAGCTGCGGGCGCTGCCGGGGATGCCGGCCGGAGGGACGCCGTGAGCGAGTCGGTGACCGTGTGGGCGCCCGGGCGCGTCAACCTGATCGGTGACCACACCGACTACATGGGCGGGCTCGTCCTGCCCATGGCCGTCCAGATGGGCACCACGATCACCGCCGAGCGCGACGAGGAGGGGTCCGGACCGGGCCGGCTCGTGCTCCGATCGGACCGGCTCGACGGCACGCTCGACGTGGCGCTCCCCGTCACCGACGCCGCGGCGGCGCAGCCGGCCTGGGGTCGCTACGCCGCGGGCGTGGCACAGGAGCTGGGCACGACGGTCGGCCTGGACGGCGACGTCCGGTCGGACCTGCCGATCGGCGGCGGCCTGTCGTCGAGCGCCTCGCTCGAGGTCGCCGTGGCGCTGGCGCTGGGCGCCACCGGGTCGCCGCTCGAGATCGCCCGGCTGTGCCGGCGGGCGGAGGAGGCGGCCACCGGGGTCCCCTGCGGGATCATGGACCAGCTCGCGGTCACCGCCGGGGTGGACGGCCACGCACTGCTCATCGACTGCGCGACCGAGCAGGTGACGCCGGTCCGGGTGCCCGCGACGGCGGCCATCTGGGTCCTCGACTCGGGAGTGCCCAGGGAGCTGGCCGGGTCGGCCTACGCCGAGCGCCGCTCCCAGGCCGAGGCGGCCGCGGCGATCGTCGGACCGCTCCCCCGCGCCTCCATCGCCGACATCGAGGCGATCGAGGATCCGGTCGTGCGCGCACGCGGGCGCCACGTCCGCACAGAGTGCGACCGCGTGCACGCGCTGGCGGCGGCGCTGGTCGCGGGCGACCTCGCCCGGGCGGGCGAGCTGATGGTGGAGAGCCACCGGTCGCTGCGCGACGACTACGAGGTCTCCACTCCCGAGCTCGACGACCTGGTCGACCGCCTCGTCGGGACCGCCGGCGTCCACGGCGCGCGGCTCACGGGCGCCGGGTTCGGCGGCTGCGTGGTGGCGCGCGCCGAACGGGGCGTCGAGCTCCCGGGCATGCGGGTGCGACCGACGGTCGGTGCGACCGTCTTCTGGGACTGAGGCGACGTCCGGAACCGGGCCGGGGACCGGGGCGCCAGCGGCACTCCTCGATCGCACGCAACTCCGTGGACGCGCGTCGGGCGGCTCCGACACCATCCGCAGCCGTGGAAGCGATCACCGAGCCGACGTGGAGCGACGGCCTGGGCCCCGTCCTGTCCGCCGACCTGTTGGCCGCCCGTGACCGCCTGCCGGCCAAGCCCGACGGCGTGGTCCTGGACGGCGAGCGCATCCGGCTGCGTCCGTCCGGACCCGACGACGTCGCCGAGCTCTTCGCGATCTCGGACGGCCGCCCCGTGGAGCGGATGGGCCGGGCGATCGACGCCTACGACCCGGAGGAGCTGATCTGGCGGTACATGCCGGTCGGTCCGTTCGCCGACGAGCGCGAGTTCGCCGGGTTCCTCGACCGGTTCGCCGGCCTGCCCGACGCCCGGCCCTTCGTCGTCGAGGATCGGGGGACGGGCGACCTGGTGGGCAGCGCCACCCTGCTCGCCAACTCGGCGACCGACCTCAAGGTGGAGATCGGGGCGCTCTGGTGCACGCCGGCGGTCCAGGGT
>JAEZAI010000452.1 GCA_023427825.1 Actinomycetes bacterium | reverse complement strand
CGGCGACGCTGCTCCAGCAGGTGCAGCCGCTCCACGGTCCACGCGTCGGCCACCCCCGCGAGCGATGTCACGGCCGCCTCGATGCGCGCCGCGGGCAGCTCCTCGCGGAGCGTCACGTGGGGCCGGTAGTCCGGCCACTGCTCCGGTCGCTCCAGCGCGCCCCTGCGCACCGCCGAGCGCAGCTCGCGGAGCCGTGCGACCGCGTCCGGTGCGACGTCGAGGTGCACGGTCGGCGTGACCGGGGCGAAGGTGGTGCCGGGGCCGATCGCCATCTCGAACCCGCGGGCGGCCGCCGCGGCCGATCGCAGCGTCCGCACGACGTGCGGGACGTCCTCCTCGCGGACGTTCACCGGCGGGACGAGCGTGCAGTGCGGAGCGACGTGGAACGGCGGCTCGGCCCCGAGCGCCCGGCGCAGCACGTCCACCCGGTCGGCCGCGACCGCGTCGGGGGCGAGCACGGCGACGGCGAATCGGCGACGGGGCACCCGCGGACGGTACCCGGGCGCCGGTCGCTCAGATGGCCTCGTCGACCAGCGAGGGCAGGGCGGCGGCGTCGTCCGGGCACAGCGCGACCGGCATGCGCTCCTCCTGCACGGGCCGCGGGAAGCGGGCCGCCAGGCGGGCGCGGAGGTCGGAGTGCCGGGCGATGTCGGCCGACAGGCGGGCCCGACGGATCTCGACCCGCCCCTTGGGCCGGTCGGTGGACCGGGGCCGGTACTGGGCCTCGATGCCGTCGCGGAGCATCTCGATGGCGTCGCTGCGCAGCTGGCTCACCCTGGACGGGGTGACGCCGAGCAGCTCGGCGAGCTCCTCGAACGAGCGGCCCTCCAGGTACAGGCCGACGACGATCATGCGGTGGCGCTCGGGCAGCGAGTCCAGGCCGGCACGCAGGTAGCCCTTGAGCTCCGCGTCCTCCAGCTGCTCCACGAGCTCGGGCTCGTTCCGGTCGACGAGCTGGTCGGCGTCGTCGTGGCGGTCGAGCTCCTGGCGGCTGTCCAACCCCCGGGCCACGCCGTGCTCCACCTGGCTGCGCAGGCGACGCAGCTCGGCGACGTCGACGTCGAGTCGGGCCGCCAGGGCCTCATCGCTGGGCGTGCCGCCGTGCTCGTTGGCGAGCTCCTGGGTGGCCTCGGCGGCCTCGCGGGCGAGACGGCGCATTGAGCGGGGCATCCAGTCGGCGGACCGGGCGACGTCGAGCACCGCCCCGCGGATCCGCTGGTGGGCGTAGCCGGCGAACGGCACGCCACGATCGAGGTCGAAGCGGACGGCTGCCTCGACCAGGCCCATCGTCCCGGCGCTGATCAGCTCGGTGCGGTCGACGAACGCCGGGAAGTTGCTGGCGACCCGGAGCACCACGTGCTCCACGAGAGGCAGGTGACGCTCGATGAGTTCAGCACGTCGGGGCTCCATGTCCTCTGTCTTCTCCCACCTCTGCAGCGGCCGGGTCCAGGACCCGGGTGGACCTGCCTTCCCCTCGTGCTCCGCAACGTTCGGCCGTGCCCGACGAAAGCTGAAGGCTTCTGCAGGAATTGCGCCGACAATTGGTCACAACGGTCCAGCACCTGGTCCGTTCGACCCGCGGCACGAGCGCCGCTCGCCGACCAGCGGTCAGCGACCACGGGGTCAGCGACAGCGGGTCAGCGACGTACCGCGGGCCCGCGACCGGACCCGCGGGCGCTCATGCGCCCTCGGGACCGCGGGACGCAATCGACCGTCGCCCGCGGTCGGGCGCGCCGGCCCGCTCAGCCGCGACGGTCAGCCCCGACCGTCAGCCGGCGTTCAGCGGAGGAAGTCGAGCAGCGACAGCTTCGACACCTGGGCGGTTGCGCTGAGCGCCACCTGGTAGCCCACCTCGCGGGCCTTCATGTCCAGGATCGCCTGGGCGATGTCCACGTCCTCGAGCTCGCTCAGGGCCTGACGGCGGTCCAGGTCCGCCGTCTCCGAGCGGGCGACGACGTCCTCCACCTGACGGGCGCGGGCACCGAGCTCCACCTGTGCGGCCTCCACGAGGTCGATGGACGCGTCCACCCGCGTGATGCCGGTGGCCATGCCTGCGTCGTCGCCGGCCTCCACCGCCGCGGCCAGCGCGTCGAGGATCTGGAAGATGTTGCCGTCCATGGGGTCGGCCGCCTGGACGCCGAACACGCTGGTGCCGCTCCGGTTGACCTGCACGTCGACCGCCGGCGCGATCGGACGGTGGACCGCCCCGTCGTCGCCCTGGTACGTGCCGTCGGGCGCGAACGCCGCGTCCGTGGCTGCGGTGCCGGCGAAGATCGGCCGGCCGAGGTGCTCGGTGTTGGCGAGCGACAGCATCGCCGTGCGGATCGTGCGGATCTCGTCCGCCACCGCCTTGCGGGCGTTCGGGTCGCTCGCTCCCGAGCGCGCGCCGGACACGAGCGTGCGGACGCGGGTCATCTCGTCGACGCTGGACGCCAGCGCCGTGTCGGCGGACGCGAGCCAGCTGCGGGCGTCGCTGGCGTTGCGCTGCTGCTGCGCGGAGCGTCGCAGCACGCCACGGTGCTCCAGCGCCGCCAACGCCTGCGCGGGCCCGTCCGACGCCTTCTGGAGCTGCTTCTGGGAGCTCGCACGGGCCTGGGCGCCCACGAGCGCCTGGTTGGCCGCCATCAGGTCGGCGAGCGACCGGCGCACGGACGTCACCGAGGTCACGCGGTTCATCGGCCCACCATCCCGGTCCGGTTGATCAGGGTGTCGAGCACGGCGTCCACCGCGGTCAGCACGCGCGCGGACGCCTCGTACGCCCGTTGCGTGGAGATCATGTTCGTCAGCTCCTCGTCGAGGTTGACGCCGGACACCGACAGGCGGGCGAGGTCGGCCTGGCTCGTCACCTCGGTCTGGATGGCCGCACGCCGACCCGCGCTCTGCGTCTCGACCGCCAGCCGTCCGATCATGTCCTGGTAGACGTCGATCGTCCCGCCCTGCGCCTCGGCCAGTGCCGCCATCGACTGGGCGATCGTGACGTCCAGGTCACCGCCGCCCACCGCGGCCGCGGCGATGCGGGACGGCTGGCCCGCCACGTCGGCCGACAGGGCCAGCGTGGACGCCGTGGTGCCCGTGGGGTTCCAGAAGTTCAGGTTCACGTCGGCCACCGGGTCCAGACCCTGACCGGTCAGATGCAGCGCGTTGACCGTGCTCACCAGCGACGCGGCCACGGCGTCCAGATCGCTCAGCGCGTGGGGCACGTGCTCGTTGGCCACGTTCAGCAGGCCGCCCAGGCGACCGTCGACGACGGTGGCCGGGTAGCCGTCCTCGCTCCAGCGCACCTGCACGGCGGAGAACCCGGTGCCGGCGTACGGACCGGTGAGCGGTCCGGGCTCGGCGACCTCGAGCGCCCGCACGTGCTCGCCGCGCACGAGCGTCGACCCCCCGAGGGTCACATCCACCGTGCCGTCGTCGAGCTGCCGGGTCTCCACCCCCGCGAGCTCGCCGAGCTGCAGGATCATCTGGTCGCGCTCGTCGGCCAGCCCGTAGGCGTCCATGCCGGCGGCGTTCGCCCGGCGGATGGCGCCGTTCAGCTCGGCGATCCGTCCGGCCATCGTGTTGACCTGCTTGACGATCGTCGTCGCCTCGGTGACCGCGGCGTCGCGCAGCTCCCGCATGTCCGCCGACACGCGGCGGAACGTCGATGCGACCGTCGACGCCTGCTGCAGGACGGCGATCCGCCCGGCCGAGTCGCCGGGGTTGTTGGCCAGGTCGTCCCACGCCGCGTAGAAGTCGCCGAGCTGCGCGGCCAGGCCGACGTCGGACGGTTCGGGCACCGTCGCCTCGATGCGGGTCAGGACCGTCGACTCGATCTCCAGGCGGGCCCCGGTGGCGTGCTCACGCACCGCACGACGCTCCAGGAACTCGTCGCGGATGCGGGTGACCCCGGCGACGCTGACGCCGCCCGCGGACCCCGCGGGCTTGGAGAACATGGACGCCACCGTGGCGCCGCCGAGCCCGGTGAGCTCGACCCGCTGGCGGCTGTAGCCCTCGGTCCCGACGTTGGCGATGTTGTGGCCGATGACGTCGAGCACCCGGCGGTGCGCCAGCAGACCGCTCAGCGCGGTGTTGAGCGAACCGAACGACGACATCACGCCCTCCGGTCGACCAGCAGCGCGTCGGGTCGGGCCGACGACGACGACGATCCGTACTCCGATGTCGCGGACGTGCCGCCGACCTCGTCGAGCAGACCCCGCACGTCGCCCAGCCCGCGCTGGGCGAGCTCCCGGCCCTCGCCGGCGGTCGCCTCGGCCTCGGCGGCGAGCGCCAGCAGCTCGGCATGGTGCTCGGTGAGGATCAGGTCCCACGGCGACGGCGCCGCGTCGACCAGTGCCCGGATGCCGGCGTCGGGTGCGGTCCCGAGCAGCGGCGCCAGCTCCTCGACGAGCGACGAGCGGACGGCCTCCATGGCGGCGATGTCCTCGAGCGCGCCCTCCACGTCGGACGCGGCGGTCGCGATCCACCTCGTCATCCCGGAGGCCAGCACGAGCTTCTGCACCTCGAGCCGGTAGACCAGGTCCACGATCAGCTGGCGCTGGTGCCAGAGCACGTGGCTCAGGTCCTCCAGGACGGCGTCCGCGGACCGATCTGCCCGACCCGACCGCTCGATCGCGACGCGATCGAGCGCTGGCTTCGGCGGCGGATGGTCCATGTGGGTCCATCGGCACCCGGCGGGAGCCGCATGAGGCTCCGATCGGATTGGTCGCCGATCGGACTGGACGAACGATCGGCAGGGTGAGCGAGACGTCACCTGGTCCGTCCGGCCCATTCGCGGGTTCCTGCCGCCGAACCCTCACCGGGACGGTCGTCACACCGATCCACCCCTGCGCAGTCGGGGACCTCCCCCGGCGACGACCCGGCATCACGGAAGAGAAGGGACCACCATGCGCATCAACCAGAACATCCAGGCGTTCAACGCCTACCGCAACCTGACCACGACCAACACCCAGATGGGCAAGAGCCTCGAGAAGCTCTCGTCCGGGTTCCGGATCAACCGTGCCGCCGACGACGCCGCCGGCCTGGTGATCAGCCAGGGCCTCCGGGCCCAGGTGTCCGGCCTCCGCCAGGCCACCCGCAACGCCCAGGACGGCATCTCGGTCGTCCAGACGGCGGAGGGTGCGCTCAACGAGGTCCACTCCATGCTCAACCGCATGCGGGACCTGGCCGTCCAGGCCGCCAACACCGGCTCCAACGACCAGGCCGCCCGTGACGCGGCGCAGGTGGAGGTCAACCAGCTCCGCTCGGAGATCACCCGGATCGCCGACACGACCAAGTTCGGCAACCAGAAGCTGCTCGACGGCAACTTCGGCGTGCAGCCCTCCAAGCTGACCGGCACGGTCGACGCCGCCCCGGTCACCTGGGCCGCCGGCGACGACTTCACCGTCAGCGTCGCGGGTGGTTCCGGCACCGTTGCCGTGGAGCTCGACGCCGCGACGGGCCTCGACGCGGAGGACGCCGCCGCCTACCTGACGGACCGCATCAAGGCGGCCCTGACGGCGACCGGCAACGCGACCGACGCCGCCGCGGCGGAGAAGCTGAGCGTCTCGGTGGACCAGGGTCGCTTCGTCGTCTCGAACGGCTCGAGCTCCGCCATCACGCTGGCCGACGGCACCAACACCCCGCTGGCCGACCAGCTGTCGATCACCCCGGGTGTCCTGGCGGCCGCCACCGGCACGGGTGGCGTCTTCCAGGTCGGCGCGGACGCCGGCGACCAGTTGACGATCAGCCTCACCGCCGTCAACGCGACGTCGCTCGGGATCAACACCATCGACGTCTCGACCGACGCGTCGTCCGCCATCACGGCGATCGACGACGCGATCAAGACGGTGTCCACCACCCGAGGCAACCTCGGCGCCTACCAGAACCGCTTCGAGTCGACGATCGCGAACCTGCAGGTCACGACGGAGAACCTGGCGGCGTCGGAGTCCCGCATCCGGGACACCGACATGGCGTCGGAGATGGTGTCCTTCACCCGGCACCAGGTGCTGCTGCAGGCCGGCACGGCCATGCTCGGCCAGGCCAACGGCCTCCCGCAGTCGGTGCTCCGCCTGCTCGGCTGATCACCCCCCCCTGCCCGACGACGGGTGGGACCGACCGGGACGACGAGGTCCCGGCC
>JAEZAI010000058.1 GCA_023427825.1 Actinomycetes bacterium | reverse complement strand
ACTCACCCCTGCGCGACCTGACTCCCGACCTCCGTTCTGTTGTGCAGAACCGGAAGGATCCCTCCGGTTCTGCACAACAGAACCGGGGAGGTCGGGACGCGTGACCTCAGAGCCGGCCGGCGGCGCGGGCGGCGGCCTCGGCCGCCTCGAGCTGGCCCTCGACGATCGCCAGTCCGGCGTCCCAGAAGCCCGGGTCCTCCAGGTCGCAGTCGACGATCCGGCCGAGCTGCGCCGGCTCCAGCGAGCCGCCCGCGGAGAGCAGCTCCAGGTACGACGGCACGAATGAGGCGCCGCGCTCCTGGTACCGGGCGTACACCGACAGCGCGAGCAGCTGGCCGTACGCGTAGGCGTAGACGTAGCCGGGCGTGCCGATGAAGTGCGGGATGTAGCTCCACCAGGTGCGGTAGCCCTCGGTGATCTCCACCGAGTCGCCGAGCATGGCCTCCTGCGACGCGGCCCACAGCTCGCCGAAGCGCTCGACCGACAGCTCGCCCTCCTCCCGGCGGGAGGTGTGCACCGCGTCCTCGAACCGGTTCATCGCCACCTGTCGGAAGACGGTGGCGATCGAGTCCTCGAGCGTCGACGCCAGCAGCGCGAACCGCTCGTTGGGATCCTCGAGTCGCGAGAGCAGCGCGTTGTTGGTGACGGTCTCGCCGAACACCGACGCGGTCTCGGCCAGCGTCAGCGGCGTGGACTGGTGGAAGACGCCCTGACCCCGTGACAGGTAGGCGTGCAGGCCGTGGCCGAGCTCGTGGGCCAGCGTGAGCACGTCGCGGTTGCGGCTGGTCCAGTTGAGGAGCAGGTACGGGTGGTGCGACGGCACGGTGTAGGCGCAGAACGCGCCGGGCCGCTTGCCGGGGCGGACCGGCGCATCGATCCAGCCCTGGTCGTAGAACTTCTGGACGATGTCGGCCAGCTCCGGCGAGAAGCTCGCGTAGGCGTCGTGCACCAGCGCGGCGGCCTCGCTCCAGCCGATCTCGGACTCGTCCTCGGCGACCGACGCCATGCGGTCGTAGTCGGCGAGCCGGTCGAGCCCGAGCACCTGGGCCTTGAGCCGGTACCAGCGCTGGGCGATGTCGTAGCGGGACACGACGGCCTCGACGAGCGCCTGCACGGAGTCGTCGGTGGCCTCGTTGGACAGGTTCCGCGACGACAGCCAGGTGGGGTAGCGGCGCAGCCGGTCGTCGGTGGACTTGTCGAGCAGCAGCGTGTTGAAGACGAAGCCGCGGGTGCGCAGCCCCGGGGCGAGCCCCTCCGTGACGGCGGCCGCCGCGGCCTGACGCACCGAGCGGTCGGGGTGCTGCAGCAGCGACAGGCCCTGCTCCAGGCCGACCGTGCCGCCGTCGGGATGACCGGCTGCGGCACCGGCGTCGCCGGCGGGGAGGTCGACGGTGATCGCCGAGGTGAGCTCGTCGAACAGCCGGACCCACGCCCCGGCGCCCGACACCGACTTCTCGGTGAGCAGCACCTCCTCGGGCTCGCTGAGCAGGTGGTCGCGGTAGCGGCGGGCGGAGCGCAGGTGGTGTGCGCAGAAGTCGAGCACCGGGTCGGCCAGCAGCTGGTCGACCCGCTCGTCGGGGAGCGCAGCCCACTCGATCTCGAAGAACACGAGCTTGGAGGCGATCGCCGTCCCGCGCTCCTGCACCTTCATCATCAGGGCGCCGCGCTCGGGGTCCTGGGTGTCCTCGGAGAACCGCAGCATGGCGTAGTAGCCCGCTCGTCCCTGCAGCTCCTCGAGCTCGGCGGAGCGGTGCATGGCGTCGGCCAGCGCGGATGCGCTCAGCTCGCCGATCGTGCCGCGGAGGTTCGCCAGCTCGTCGGCGAGCGTGTCGGAGCGGTCCAGGAGGTCGTCGACGGTGGTCCCGTCGAGCAGCGGCTCGAGGTCCCACGCGACGTCCGCCGCCGTGAGGTCGGCGTCGCCGGGGGTGCCCGAGCCGTCGGTGGTGTCGTTGGAAGTGGTCGCGCTCACGGGTTGTCAGGCTAGGGGGGTACGGTCCGATTCGTTGACGCACCCGCCCGGATCGCCGCCGACGGTTCCCCCGCAGAGACCGCCAGCTGGCTCGCGCCCGACGCACAGGTGGAGCGCATCGACCTGGGCCGGGGTTCGTGGGTCGACGTCGTGCGCGGCCTCGTGCCCCGGGCGCAGGAGCTCCACGACGACCTGCTCACCTCCGTGCAGTGGCAGCAGTCGCAGGTGTACCGGTACGAGCGCTACGTGGACGAGCCCCGCATGGGCGGCATGCAGGCGGGGGCCGACCGTCACCCGGCGCTGGCGGAGGTGTCCGACTGGTTGTCCGCCCGGTACCGCGTGCCGTTCGGCGCGGTCGCCATGGCCCGCTACCGGCACGCGGCCGACAGCGTCGGGTTCCACCGCGACCGGGAGATGCGCTGGCTGGAGGACACGGTCATCGGCGTCCTCACCACCGGCGCTCAGCGTCCGTTCCTCCTGCGGCCGATCGGCGAGCGCCGCACCGCGCACGACGACGACATGGTCCCGGACACGGGCCGCACGTTCGACCTGTTCCCGGCCGGCGGCGACCTGCTCGTCATGGGCGGCCGCTGCCAGGCGGACTGGCTGCACGCCGTGCCCAAGGTGCAGGGCGGGGCGGCGGTCGGGGACCGGATCTCGGCGCAGTACCGCTGGACGTCCCGCAAGGGCCGCCCCGACATCCAACCCGGCTTCCGCGCCCCGCGCTTCTACAGCCGCTGACGCCCCCGGGCTCCGGTGCTCGGATGCTCCGGGGCGCCGGCCCGGGCCCCGCCCCGTGTCGTGATGCTGTTCCGGGCGGAATCCCCCGGAAACGCATCACAGAACGCTGGAGCACCGGATCGGGCGGCCGATCGGAGGTGGTGTCCGTGGCCACTGCCCCGAGCGTCGATCGCACGCATGTCCGCTACGACCTGACGCGCCTGCGCGGCGTGAGCGACTGCGTGTTCGCCGTGGCCATCACCATCCAGGCCGTCGTCGCCGCCATCCCCGCCGCCGACGCGTCGCGCCAGGAGGTCGAGCGCTTCCTGAGCGGCGAGGCCGTGGGCTACGCCGCCTACGTCGGCAGCTTCGCCCTCGTGGGCTACGTGTGGCTCCAGCACCACCGGATCTTCGGGCTCCTGCGCCGGGTCGACGGCTGGACGGTCGTCGCCAACTTCGCCCTGCTGTTCGGCGTGGTCCTGCTGCCGTTCCTCGGCCGGCTCAGCGGCGACTTCCGCGCGCTCAGCGTGCCGCACGTGCTCCTGGGCCTGGACGTGGCGCTGATCGGGTGCCTGCTGGCGTCGATCGTGCTCCGGAGCCGGTCGCAGGGGGCCTTCGCCGCGGTCGTGCCCGCGAGCGCGCTGTCGATCCTCTTGTGGCGGTGCCTGGTCATGACCACCTCGTTCCTCGTCGCGGGCGCGCTGTCGATGGTGTCGCCCGGGTTCATGGTGCTCGGATGGCCGCTGCTGCTGATCGGCTCGCTCGTCGTGCGTCGGCGCCTGGGTCGGATCGACGAGGCCGACGTCGGTGCACTGGACGACGAGGTGCAGGTGGACCAGGACGAGGCCCCGTCGGTGGGCACGTCGGGCCGTCAGCTCCAGTCGCTGTCGAGGATCACCGGGTTCAGCGACAACGTGTACGCCTTCGCCATGACGGTGGTCGTCATCCAGCTCCACTCGCCGCCGAGGACGGGGATCACGTCGAACCTGGAGCTGCTCGAGGCGCTGCAGCGCGACCTGCTGCCGCTGCTGATCGGCTACCTGGTCGGGTTCGTCGTCATCGTGATCTTCTGGACCACGCACTGCCGGTACTTCCTGGTGATCACGCGCCACGGCACGTCGCTGCCGGCGTTCAACCTCCTGCACCTGATGGCCCTGGCGTCCCTCCCGTTCGCCAGCCTGCTGTTCTCGGACTTCCTCATCCCGGCCACCGCGGTCGTGTACTCGGTGATCGCCGGGCTGACGGCGCTCGGCCTGACCGCGGTGTTCCTGTACGCGCTGCGGGCCGACCTGGTGAGCGACGCGCTGGGCCCGGAGGAGCGGGTACGGGCCAAGCGGTCCGCGCAGCTCATGCCCGTGGGCTTCCTGGCGTCGATCCCGGTCGCCGTGGTGGCGCCGGGTGCCGCCGCGGTGGTGTGGGTGCTGGCCGGTCTCGGCAACCGCCGGCTGGTGCGCCGCCGCCGCTGAGCGCAGGCTGGGGGAGTGCCGGCCTCGCTGGTCGAACACGTGTTCGATAGCCTGCGGACGTGGGCTTCAACAACCCCGACGTCCCCTGGTCCGAGATCGAGCGCCGTCTCTCGGACCGCGGCGTGCGCAAGGGCACGGGCCCGAGCTCGGGCGACCGCGACGACCGCGACGACGGCGTCGGCTCGGGTGCGGCCGACTGGTGGGCCGATGACCCCATGGCCCGCCGGCACCGGGAGCCGGCGCATCCCGGCGACGGCGGCGACAGCCCGGCCTGGTCGCGTCACCGTGAGGAGTACCGGGCGCCCGCCGACCTGGACCGGGGTGCCCGGCAGGAGGCGCTGCGCGAGCGTGCCGGCCGGGTCCCGTACGCCGAGCTGCACTGCCACTCGGCGTTCTCGTTCCTGGACGGCGCGTCGCAGCCCGAGGCGCTGGCCGAGGAGGCGGCCCGCCTGGGCCTCGACGCCCTGGCGATCACCGACCACCACGGCTTCTACGGCGTCGTCCGCTTCTCGCAGGCGGCCCGGGCGCTCGGCCTGCCCACGGTGTTCGGCGCCGAGCTGACCCTCAACGCACCCGAGGCCCGGCCCGGTCCGGCCGATCCTGCGGGACGGCACCTGCTGGTCCTGGCCCGGGACACCGTCGGCTACGCCCGGTTGGCGTCGCTCCTGTCGCAGGCGCAGATGGCGGGCGAGAAGGGCCGGCCCGAGGTGTCGTTCGCGGACCTGGCCGAGGCGGCGTCGGGTCGGGCCCGCGGCCACTGGGCGGTGCTCACCGGCTGTCGCAAGGGCACCGTCCCCGCGGCGCTGGTCGACGACGGTCCGGCCGCGGCCGAGCGCGAGCTGCGCAGCCTGGTGGCGGCGTTCGGGGCCGAGCACACGTTCGTGGAGCTGTGGGACCACGGCCAGCCGCTCGACTCGGCCCGCAACGACGCCCTGGCCGAGCTGGCGATCCGGGCGGGGGTGCAGCCGATCGCCACCAACAACGTCCACCACGCCACCCCCGCTGAGCTGGACCTGGCCGCGGCGCTCGCCGCGGTGCGGGCCCGACGCAGCCTGGACGAGCTCGACGGCTGGCTGCCCGCCGGTGGCCAGGCCCACCTGCGCTCGGGGGCCGAGCAGGCCCGCCGCTGCGCCCGCTACCCCGGGGTGGTGGCCGCGGCCGCGGACCTGGGCCGGTCCTGCGCGTTCGACCTGCGCCTCGTCGCCCCACAGCTGCCGCCGTACCCGTGCCCGCCCGACCCCGACGACCCCGCGGGTGCGCCCATGAGCGAGGCCCGGTTCCTGCGCCGGCTGGTCGAGGAGGGGGCGACCCGCCGCTACGGGTCGCGCCGGGCCGAGGACGTGCCGGGGGCCTGGGCGCAGATCGATCGGGAGCTCGACCTCATCGAGGCGCTCGGGTTCCCCGGCTACTTCCTGATCGTGTGGGACATCGTCGAGTTCTGCCGCCGGTCCGACATCCTCTGCCAGGGCCGGGGCTCGGCGGCCAACTCGGCGGTGTGCTTCTCGCTGGGGGTCACCAAGGCCGACGCCGTCCGCCTGGGCCTGCTGTTCGAGCGCTTCCTGTCGCCCGAGCGCGACGGCCCGCCCGACATCGACCTGGACATCGAGTCCGGCCGCCGGGAGGAGGTCATCCAGTACGTCTACGACCGCTACGGCCGGTCCCACACCGCGCAGGTGGCCAACGTGATCACCTACCGGTCGCGCTCCGCGGTGCGCGACGCCGCCAAGGCGCTCGGCTTCGCCGCCGGCCAGCAGGACGCGTGGTCCAAGGAGCTCGACCGCTGGGGCGGGGTGCCGTCGCCGGGAGGTGGTGCCGATGGGGGAGCGGCCGCGCGCGACGTGTCGATCCCCGACCCCGTGCTGGCGCTGGCCGAGCGGTTCCAGGACCTGCCCCGCCACCTCGGCATCCACTCGGGGGGCATGGTCATCTGCGACCGGCCCGTGGTCGAGGTGTGCCCCACCGAGTGGGCCCGCATGGAGAACCGCTCGGTGCTCCAGTGGGACAAGGACGACTGCGCGGCGGCGGGGCTGGTGAAGTTCGACCTGCTGGGGCTGGGCATGCTCAGCGCGCTGCACGGCTGCCTGGAGCTGCTCCGGGACCACCAGGGGATCGAGGTCGATCTGGCCGCCATCCCGCAGGAGGACGCGGTCTACGACATGTTGTGCCGGGCGGACTCGGTCGGCGTGTTCCAGGTGGAGTCACGCGCCCAGATGGCCACGCTGCCCCGGTTGCGGCCCCGCTGCTTCTACGACCTGGTGGTGGAGGTGGCGCTCATCCGGCCCGGGCCCATCCAGGGCGGGTCGGTGCACCCGTACATCCGGCGCCGCAAGGGCGAGGAGCCGGTGACGTACCTGCACCCGCTGCTCGAACCCGCGCTCACCAAGACCCTCGGCGTGCCGCTGTTCCAGGAGCAGCTCATGCAGATGGCGATCGACGTGGCGGGCTTCAGCCCGTCCGAGGCCGACCAGCTCCGCCAGGCCATGGCGTCCAAGCGCTCCGAGCGGCGCATGGCCGAGCTCCGTCAGCGGTTCTTCGACGGCCTGGCGGTCAACGACATCACCGGCGACACGGCGGTGGCGGTGTGGGAGAAGCTGGCCGCCTTCGCCAACTACGGCTTCCCCGAGTCGCACTCGGTCAGCTTCGCCTACCTGGTGTACGCGTCGTCGTGGCTCAAGTACCACCACCCGGCGGCGTTCTGCGCGGCGCTGCTCAACGCCCAGCCGATGGGCTTCTACTCGCCGCAGTCGCTCACCCAGGACGCCGCGCACCAC
>JAEZAI010000407.1 GCA_023427825.1 Actinomycetes bacterium | reverse complement strand
GGCCATGCATGCGGGCGGCCACCTGGTCGATCGCATGGCGGAATCGGACCTGCAGGACGCTGGCGTCCTGGCCGCCCGCCTGTCCTGACCTGCCTGTTCTGACCGCCGGCCACCCGCTCCTTCTGTTCCTCCTTTTCGCCGTTGCAGCGTCGAGAAGGTGGAACGAAACGGGTCGGGGATCGTCAGACGCCGACCCAGTGGCCGTTCACGTCGCTGCGGTCGGGCACCTCGTCGCGTTCGGGCGCGGGTTCCTCCGATGCGTGGCGCAGCGAGCGGTAGCCGGCGGCGCGCATGACGGCTCGCCGGTCGAATCCCGGGCCGTAGTGCTCGGGCACCGTCTGCTCGTCGCCGGCCAGGTAGCAGAGCGCCTCGATGATCCGCGGTGCACTCCGACCGTCGCCGTACGGGTTGACGGCCGCCAGCATCTCCCGGCGCTCGGGGGTGTCGTCGAGCAACCGCTCCGCCCAGTGGACGATGTGATCGGGGTCGGTTCCCACCAGTCGCAGCGTGCCCGCGTCGAGGCCCTCGGTCCGGTCGGTCTCGTCGCGGGCCACGAGCACCGGCGTCCCGACGACCGGCGCCTCCTCCTGGATGCCGCCGGAGTCGGTGACCACCAGGTCGGCCCGGGCGAGCAGGTGGGCGAACTCCACGTACGGCATCGGCTCGGTCAGCACCACGTTGGGCCGGTCGCCCAGGTGCGGGACGAGCTGGTGGCGGACGACAGGGTCCGGGTGCATCGGCACCACGAACCGCGTGTCGGGGCGCCGGTCCGCCACCGTGGCGATCGCGGCGGCGATGCGTCCGATGCCGCCGTCCCGGTGCTCGCGGCGGTGGGCGGTCAGCACCATCAACGGACCGGGCGACGACACCACCGCGGCGACCGCGGGGTCCGTCGGCTCCTGCTGCAGTCCGGCTGCCCAGCGCATGGCGTCGATCCCGGTGTTGCCGCACACGTACACGCGGTCGTACGGGACGCCCTCCCGGACCAGGTGCTCGCCGTCGAGGGGCGTCGGGGCCAGGTGGAAGCAGGCGATCCGGGAGATCAGCCGGCGGTTCGTCTCCTCGGGGAAGGGCGTGGGCGACTCGGTGGGGTGCGCGCCCGCCTCGACGTGGATCACCGGCAGGCGCAGGTGGGACGCCGACAGCGCGGCGGCCATCGCCGAGCTCGTGGCGCCGTGCACGAGCACCGCGCCCGGGTCGCCGTCGCTCGCCGCGTGCTGTCGGTCCGCGGCCCCGCCGGTCGGGTCGCCGTACCGCTCACGGACGAACGCGTCGAAGCGCGTCGCCACGGACGTCACCAGCTCGTTCAACGTGACACCCGGTCCGCCGCAGCCGAGGTCGACGTCGGGCGTGATGCCCGCGGCGGCGAGGATGGGATCGACGAGGTCGCGGTGTTCGCCGGTCGACACGACGACGGGGTGCAGCGACGGGTGGTCCCGCAGCGCCAGCACCAGCGGCAGCATCTTGATCGCCTGCGGACGCGTGCCGACGACCAGCAGGATCTGGATCGGCCGGCGGGGCGGGGTCCGGCGATCGTGGGTCACGCCCGGCGGCAGCATCCCGTCGGGCAGCGTGGCCCGGCCCCGGACCGGCTCGGCTGCCGCGTGGTCCTTCGACGTCGACATCCTTCGACGCTATCCACGGGGGTGCTGGAAGCCTCCCGGGTCGTCCCGGGGGACCGCATCCACGCGCTCGCTGCCGACGCCGATGATCGTCCGGTTTCGTTCACGACCGGGCGACGCCGGCCGATGGAGGTGGGGACGGGGCACGTGTCGCCCCGTGGCGGACACGAAGAACAGCTGGGGAGCATGCAGGAGCGCGAGACAGACCTCGACCTCAGGGTCGGGACAACGGACGGCGGACGGGACGGACTGCACCGCATCGTCGATGCGACGGCGCTCGGGACCTCCGATTCGCTCGCACGGCACCGCCACGGTCTGCTGACCGGGTTGTCGGTCGTGGTCGTGGACCCGGACCCGGTGGCGTCCCGGCTGGTGTCGGCAGCCGTCGACTGGGCACCCCCGGACTTCCGCGTCGAGTTCGTGCTCGGCGACCCGTCGAAGACGCTGACCGATCGCCTGGACGTCCTCGCCTGGCCGTGGAGCGCCGTCTCGGTACCGACGGGACGCGCCGCCGCGCTCGATGCCGCCACCGCGGTGTCCTCGGGCGAGTTCGTGGTGGTCGGCTCCGGCACGGCCGGCACCCGCGGTCCGGAGGCCGCCGTGCACGACCGGCAGGAGCGGCAGGACGAGCGGGATGGCGGCCACGCGTTCGACCGCCTCGGCGAGGCGTTGAGCCTCATGTGGGTCAACGGCGCCGACGCGCTCGTGCTCGGACAGGCTCCTGAAGTCGAGCCCGCCTCGGTGGTCGAACCCGGCGGTGAGGACCGGCGCGCCGTGCGGCTCGCCCTGGCCCTGGGGATCCGGCGGGGCGGCCGACCCGGACTCGTGGTCCTGCGCCGGTGGGTCGCCCGGTTCCTGTTCGACGACATCGCCGCTGCGATCGATCCGCTCCACGAGTTCGCCGACCGGGTGCGGCTCCTCGAGCTCCGCCTGCTCGAGGTCCTCGACACCGATTGAGCCGCCGAGCAGGAGTCCGAGCGAACCGACGGGTTCGGCCAGAACTGGAACGCGTTCCAGTTTCCCGGCCTACGATCGGCGCCCGTGGACTTCGAGGACTCGCCAGAGCTCGCCGAGTTCCGTGCCGAGGTGCGGGACTTCCTGGACGCGCACGCGGAGCTGCGGCGAGGCGACGAGCGGGACTGGTCGCGCAACGGTGCGGCTACCGACGAGGACGTGGCCGCCGACTACCGACGTCGCTGCCGTGAGTGGCAGCGGACCCTGGCCGACAACGGCTGGGCGGGGCTGACCTGGCCCACGGCCTTCGGTGGTCGGGGCGGCACCCCGGCGCACCAGATCGTGTTCAACCAGGAGCTCGCCCGCTACGACGCCACGTCGGGGTTCATCACCGCCGCGCAGGCGCTGGTCGGTCCGACCCTCATGCAGCACGGCACGCCGGAGCAGCAGCAGCGCTACCTCCAGCCCCTGCTGCGCGGCGACGAGTGGTGGTGCCAGCTGTTCAGCGAGCCGGGCGCGGGCTCCGACCTGTCGTCCCTCGCCACCCGCGCGGTGCTCGACGAGGCCACCGGCGAGTGGGTGGTCAACGGCCAGAAGGTCTGGACGTCGAACGCCCAGTACGCGGACTTCGGGATCCTCGTCGCTCGCACCGACCCCGACGTGCCCAAGCACGCCGGGCTCACCTACTTCCTCGTCGACATGCGCACGCCGGGGATCGAGATCCGGCCGCTGATCCAGGCGCAGGGCGTCGCGCACTTCAACGAGGTGTTCCTGAGCGACGTGCGCATCCCGGTCGGGAACGTGGTCGGCGAGGTCGGCGACGGGTGGCGCGTCACGCGCACCACGCTGCGGTCCGAGTCGTCGATGATCTCCGGCGCCGGCCAGGCCACGCCGTTCACCGCGGTCCTCGCGCTGGCCCGGCAGCGGGGACGGAACGCCGATCCGCTCATCCGCCAGGACCTCGCCCGGGTGTACTCGAACGAGCAGATCATGAAGTGGATGGGTTGGCGCACGCAGACCGCGGTGATGACCGGCCGCTACGAGCTCGCCCTGCACGGCTCACTGCTCAAGAACTTCTTCACCCGGTCCTTCGCGCACAAGGTCGGGCTGGCGCTCGACATCGAGGGCGCGGAGGGGATGCTGTCGGAGGACGCCGAGGGTGGCGGCTTCTGGCAGTACCAGTTCATCAACCAGTTCGCGTCCAAGATCGGTGGCGGGACCGAGGAGGTCCATCGCAACAACCTGGGTGAGCAGGCGCTGGGCCTGCCCCGGGAGCCGGCGGTGGACAAGGACGTGGCCTGGAACCAGACCCGTCGCTCGTGACCTGACACCGCTGCGCCCGACGGCCGTCGCCGGACCAGCTCGCACCACCAGGGGGACCATTCGAATGCTGCTCGAGGGCAAGACCGCCGTCGTGACCGGGATCGGACCGGGGATGGGGCGCGACATCGCGCTCTCGCTCGCGCGGGAGGGAGCCGACGTCGCGCTCGTCGCCCGCTCGGACAAGACCGTGCCCGCCGTCGCCGAGGAGATCGAGGCGATGGGGCGGCGCGCGGTGCCGGTGTACGCCAACATCGCCGACGCGGACGAGTGCGC
>JAEZAI010000390.1 GCA_023427825.1 Actinomycetes bacterium | reverse complement strand
TTGCCGATCATCGTGTTCGACCACTCGAACATGAGCCGGCGGTCCTCCTGCGGGACGCCCATGATCTCGGCGATCGCCTGGAGCGGCAGCTCGGCCGCGAGGTCGGTGACGAACTCGCACTCGCCGGCCTCGATGACCTCGTCCACGATCAGCTCGGCCCGGTACCGCAGGTGCTGCTCGAGCATGCCGATCATGCGGGGCGTGAAGCCCTTGTTGACCAGCCGCCGGTAGCGCGTGTGGATGGGCGGGTCCGAGTCGAGCAGCAGCACGCCGCGGGTGTCGAAGGCGCTGTCCGCGGCGGGGTCGATCCGCTGGGTGCTGCCGACCTGGCTGGAGTACGTGGTCGTGTCGCGGTTCACCGTCTGCAGGTCCGCGTGCTTGGTCACCGACCAGAAGCCGGGACCGTCGGGTTCCTCGGCCCAGTGGACCGGATCCTCCGCCCGCAGGGTGCGGAACATCGCGTGGTGGCGGCCGGCCACGAACGCGTCGAGGTCGAGCAGGTCGACCTCCGAGAGCGGGATCGGGTCGATGGACGTCATGGAGCCCCCTCCGTGCCGCCGAGCGGGCGGCGTCCGGTACGGCGAGCGTATCCCGCTGACCGAACGTTCGACCGGTGGCCCGCCAGGTTCACCCGGGCAAATCTGAACGATCGTTCGGTCACCCCTTGAACGAACGTTCGGTCGTCGTTACCGTGACGGCATGACCCTCCTCGAGGACTCCTCCACCTCTCCCTCCGACGAGCGTGACTTCTCGCAGACCGACTTCTGCGACCCGCGCATCTTCGACGACCCGGGCGAGCTCTACGCCTGGCTCCGGGCCCAGCCCACGCTCGTCCGCGACGAGCCGAACAACCTCTACGTGGCCGCTCGCCACGAGGACGTGTTCACGATCAGCCGCGACCCCGAGACGTACTGCAACCGCTTCGGCGTGCGCCCGGTGATCGCCGGCGACATGTCGATCATCACGCTCGACGGCGAGGAGCACATCCGCCAGCGCCGCCTCATCAACCAGGGCTTCACCCCGCGCCGGGTCCGGGACCTCATCCCGCACGTCCGCCAGCTGACCAACGAGATCATCGACCAGATGACCGAGCAGGTGCAGGCCGACGCGGCGGCCGAGGGCAAGGACGTCGAGCGGGTCACGGTCGACTTCGTCCAGGACTTCGCCATCCACGTGCCGCTGATCATCATCTGCGAGCTCATGGGTCTGGACCCGCAGCAGCGCCTGTCCATGTACGCCTGGTCCGACGCGATGATGGCGGGCGACGGCCACTTCGAGGCCGACGACCCGATCCTGCACGCCGCCGCCGGCGCCTTCGGCGAGTACGCCACGCTGTGCCTCGAGCTCATCGCCGAGCGGCGGGCCGACCCCAAGGACGACATCATCTCGATCCTCACCCAGGCGTTCGACGCCGGTGACCTGACCAAGGAGCACAAGGCGCTCCAGGGCATCACCAAGGAGGAGCTCGAGGAGCGCGAGTACCACTCGACGCTCAACGACGACGAGCTGCTCGCGTTCCTGGCCGTGCTGCTGGTGGCCGGCAACGAGACCACCCGCAACGCCATCTCGGGCGGCCTGGTGGCGCTCTCGAAGTTCCCCGAGCAGAAGAAGCTGATGCTCGACAACCTCTGGGACGACGAGTTCATGGACCGGGCCGTCGACGAGCTGATCCGCTACGTCACCCCGGTGCTGAGCTTCATCCGCACGGTCACCCACGACCACACCTACCGCGGCACCGAGCTCAAGGAGGGCGACCGCGTCCTCATGCTCTACGGCTCGGCCAACCGCGACGAGACGGTCTTCGAGCGGCCCGACGAGCTGGACTTCACCCGTGAGTCCAACCCGCACCTGGCCTTCGGCATCGGCCCGCACTTCTGCCTGGGCGCCAACCTGGCCCGCATGGAGGTCAAGACGGTGTTCCAGGAGCTGCTCAGCCGTCTCCCCGACATCGAGGTGCCCGAGGGCCTGACACCCGGGCGCGGCGACTCCACGCTCGTGATCGCGCTCGAGGACATCCCCGCCTCGTACTCCGGCTCGGGCTGCCCGGTCCCGCACTGATCGCTCGCGCCCACCGGTCCCGCTCAGCGGTGCCGGTGGGCGGAGGCGCGTCCGCACTACGCACACCGGCGGGCGCCCGACTGACACACTGTCCGCCATGCCCACCGCCGACGGCGTCGCGACGCGACCCAACCAGCGTGACCACATCCTG
The DNA here is from genome assembly GCA_023427825.1 of Actinomycetes bacterium. Taxonomy (GTDB): domain Bacteria; phylum Actinomycetota; class Acidimicrobiia; order Acidimicrobiales; family Microtrichaceae; genus Dermatobacter. The sequence goes on along the minus strand of JAEZAI010000390.1, from coordinate 3,864 downwards.
GACACCGCGCTCCGACTGATGTCCGAGCGCGGCGCCAAGGGCATGACCATGCGCCAGCTCGCAGCCGCCTGCGACCTGCAGGTGGCTGCGATCTACCACTACTTCGAGTCCAAGGACGCGCTGCTCGCCGCGGTGGTCGCCGAGCGCCAGTACGGCAGCCGGATGTCGGACCAGTTCCCGATCGACCCTTCGGACCCTCCGGCCGACCGGCTGCGGGCGCTGTTCCGCCACGTGTGGGAGGGCGCGCTCGAGGAGCAGGCGATCTGGCGGCTGCTGATCAGCGAGGGCATGCACGGCGAGGCCACGGTGCTCCCGGTGGGCCAGGCCCTCATGGACCTCCTCGAGCCGGCGACCACCGGATGGATCGAGCAGATGGTGCCCGAGGTCGAGGACCCGGTGACCGTCGCCCAGCTCGTCGTCGGTCAGCTGCTCACCGGCTTCGTCCGCCACGTGTTCGCGCCCGGCACGGACCCCGCCGACATCGGTGCGATGTGCATCGAGCCGGTGGTGATCACCCTCTTCGGGCCCGACGCCTGACGCCCGCGCCCGCCCGAACCCCGCCCGCTTTGTTCCCAGCACGGCACCCAGAAGGGTGCAGATCCGGGAACAAAGCCAGCGCGGTGGTCGGTCAGCCCTGGAGGAAGGGCTCGACCCGGTCCTTCGGCCGGCCGATGATCGCCCGCCCGTCCTTGACCAGGACCGGTCGCTGCAGCAGCTCGGGGTGCTCCGCGAGCACGTCGGCCACCTGCTCGGGGGTGGCCACGTCGTCGTCGGTGAGGCCGAGCTTGGTGAAGTTGGCGTCGCGGCGCACGAGATCGGTGGCCGGGTCCTCGAGCTGGCCGAGCAGCTCGACGATCTCGTCCCTGCTCGGACGCTGGGCCTTGAGCAGGTAGCGCCGCTCCTCGACGTCCACCCCGAGGTCCGCGGCCACGCCGACGGCGTACTTCGAGGTGCTGCAGTTCGGATTGTGGAAGATCACGACGTCGGCCATGGCCGCGCACCGTAGCGGCGCCGCGCCGCGTCGGGCACGGTCGCGCCTCTGCAAGGATCGCGGCCCATGACCGACATCGACGCGCTGATCGCCGACATGACGCTGGCCGAGAAGCTGGCGCAGCTCGGCTGCGTGTGGTCCACCCAGCTCGTGGACGACAGCGGGTTCTCCGACGAGGCGGCGCACCGGCTGCTCGCGAACGGCACGGGCCAGGTCACGCGCATCGCCGCCTCCACCGGGCTCCGCCCGCAGGGCCTCGCCGTGTTCGCCAACGAGATACAGCGCTTCCTCGTCGAGGAGACCCGACTGGGAATCCCGGCGATCATCCACGAGGAGTCGGTCGCCGGATTCTGCGCCCGCGACGCGGTGCAGTTTCCCCAGGGGATCGGACTGGCCGCCACCTGGAACCGCGAGCTGGTCCACGAGGTCGCGGACCACATCCGCCGCGAGATGCTGGCGGTCGGCGCCCGCCAGAGCCTGGCCCCGGTCCTGGACATCGCTCGGGACCCGCGTTGGGGTCGCGTCGAGGAGACCTACGGCGAGGACCCGGTCCTCGCCGGCGAGCTCGGCGTCGCGTACGTCATCGGCCTCCAGGGCAGCGGCGAGCTCGCCCGGCCCGAGCCCATCGACCCCGATGCCGACGCCGCCGGACCGGCGACGCTCGAGCCACGCGCCCGAGACGGCGTCATCGCCACCGGCAAGCACTTCCTCGGCTACGGACTCCCCGAGGGCGGCCGCAACCACGGTCCGGTGCAGATGGGATCGCGCGAGCTGCGCGAGGTCTTCGCCGAGCCGTTCGCCGCGGCCATCCGCGACGCCGGCCTGAGCTCGGTCATGAACTCCTACTCGTCGGTGGACGGCCTCCCCTGCGCCGGCTCGGCGATGATCCTCATCGAGCTCCTCCGCGGCGAGCTCGGCTTCACCGGCACGGTGGTCGCCGACTACTTCGCGGTCGACCTGCTGCGCACGTTCCACCGCATCGCGCCCACCAAGGGCGTCGCCGCGGCCAAGGCGCTGCTCGCAGGCATGGACGTCGAGCTGCCCGCGCTCGACTGCTACGCCGAGCTGCCGCCGCTGGTCGAGGCCGGCATCGTCCCCGAACCGATCGTCGACGCGGCGGTGCGCCGGGTGCTGGCGCAGAAGGTGGCCCTCGGGCTGTTCGAGGATCCGTTCGTCGACTCCGACGCGGCACCGGCCGCGTTCGGCACCCCGGGCGGCCGGTCACTCGCCCGACGGGCCGCGGTCGAGTCGATCGTCCTGCTGACCAACGACGGCACCGTGCCGATCGACCCGACGACGCCCGGCCGGACCGTCGCCGTGGTCGGGCCGGCGGCCGACGACGTCCGGCTGCTGCAGGGCGACTACCACTACCCCGCCCACCTCGAGATCATCTACGGGGACGCCGTCGACGACGCCGGGTTGCTCCCCCAGGCCGGAGGTGCCTTCGCTCCCGGCCCGCACTACCCGCCGTCGACCACGCCGCTGGCCGGGATCACCGCGGCGCTCGAGGACTCGGGCGCGACCGTCCTCCACGAACCCGGGTGCGCGATCACGGGCGACGACGCCTCGGGCATTCCCGCCGCGGTCGAGTCCGCAGCGCGGGCCGACCTGGTCGTGTGCTGCCTGGGAGGACGGTCAGGCCTCGTCCTCGACTCGACCGTCGGCGAAGCCCGCGACGCGGTCGACCTCGATCCGACCGGCCCGCAGCTGGAGCTGCTCCGGGCGGTCGCCGCCACCGGCACTCCAGTGGTCACGGTCGTCGTCTCCGGCCGGGTCCACACGCTCGCCGAGGTCGAGGCGCTGAGCGCCGCGACCCTTCTGGCGTGGGTGCCGGGTCAGGAGGGCGGCGCCGCGATCGCGGACGTGCTGTTCGGCGTCGAGCCGCCGTCGGGGCGGCTGCCGGTCAGCCTTCCCCGCCACGTCGGCCAGCTCCCCGTGCACTACAACCACCGCGCCGGCGGCGGTGCGAGCGCGTTCTGGGGCGACTACACGGACTCGCCCGCCTCGCCGCTGCACCCGTTCGGGTTCGGGCTGTCCACCACGAGCTGCTCGTGGTCGGAGCTCGAGGTCCGCGCCGGCTCGACCACGACGCCCACGTCGATCTCCGTGACCGTGTCCAACACCGGCGACCGGGACGGCGTGGAGGTGGTGCCGCTGTTCGTCCACGACGAGTCCGCGTCGGTGGCGCGTCCGGACCGCCAGCTGGTCGGGTTCGCCCGCGTGGCGCTGCCCGTCGGCGCATCGCGGCGTGTGACCTTCACGCTGCACCCGTCACGACTGGCGTTCTTCGACGACAGCTTCGACTTCGCGTGCGAGCCCGGCGCGTTCCGCGCCGAGGTCGGCGGCTGGGCCGGCGCCCCAGCGCGGACCGCCACCTTCGACCTCCCTGGCGAGGTGCAGGAGTACCGACAGGTGCAGGTGGTGGCGACCGGGGTCGCCGTCGACGAGGTCTGACGACCCGCTCCTGACGTCGCCGGCGGGGCACCTCCCGGCACCCCGGAAGCGCCGTGCGTGACCGGTCGGCCGCGGGCCGTCGACGCGATCGGGAGGATCGTGTGTCGGTCCGGTGAATTCGCCGTCGCGGACTTTTGCGTCGAAGTCCCGTCACGTACCTTTCGCTCGGCGGGCGGCTGCGGGGCCGTCCAGGAGGGTTGGGGATATCCATGCGTCGAGTGATCGCAGCAGCTGTCGCCGTCGGAGTCGCCGCCGTGGTGGTCACGGCCTGCCAGACCCAGGCGGTGATGTGGGAGCCGTGCGCGAAGGCGGCCGACGGCAACCCGTGGGGCACGGACGGTGCGTACGTGCTCGCGTGCAACGACGGCATCTGGCAGCCGGTGATGACGGTCGGCGAGTACCTGCGCCTGACCCGTGGC
>JAEZAI010000382.1 GCA_023427825.1 Actinomycetes bacterium | reverse complement strand
GCGGTGGGGGTCGGGGTGGGCGAAGCGGGCGATGCCGGTGCCGGCGAGGACATCCGCGAGGAGGGGGTCGAGGTCGTCGACGCGGTCGGCGTCGATGACGAGGGAGAGCTCGACGACGGTGCCGTTCGCGTTGGGGTCCGATCCCGCGCCACGGCGGACGAGCTCGAGGAGTGCTTGGGCGCGGAGCTCGTTGCGGGTGGGGATGTCGAGGTCGGGGTTGCCGGCGGCGTCAGTCTTCCACTTGCGCCACAGCTGGTTGGTGGCCTTCTCGAGCAGTTGATCGAACGACGCGCCGTCGGCGCCGGTGAGGGTGCCGTTCACCACGAGGTCCTGTTCGGTGCGATGCGTCGAAACGGACGAACGCGTCTGCTCGGGTTCGGTGCCGTCGGTGTCGGCGTAGCGGGCGAGGTCGTCGACGAGGACGCGGAACTGGTTGAACGACGGCTCGGAGGCGGAGAGGTCGAGCAGTGCGCTCTGCGCGGCGGTGAAGGCAACGGCGTTGCGGTCGTTGACCTTGCCGGCGATGAGGGCGGCGCGTTCGGCGCTGATGTCGCCGCGGGCCAACGCGGCGGCGATGTCGGGCAGGTCGGGGCGGAGGCGGCGGGCGACCCGCGCCTCGCCCGAGACTGTGGCGCGGGTGCGGCCGTGGCGGCGTTCGAACCAGGTGCCCGGGGTCATGCCGTAGCGGCGGTCGCACAGGTCGCGGCAGGCGATCTCGTCGAGCACCGCCCCACCGATCGCGGCCAACGAACGACGGGCCAGTTCCACGTCGTCGAACAGCCCGAAGCACTCGTCGTCGGAGAGGCCCTTCACGACCGTCGAGGCCAGTTCCCGGGCCGCAGCTGCAAGCACGGCGGAGCCGTCGGTGCCGGCGAACGACGGGACGAAGCGGGGCAGGGGAGCACGGTCGTTGCCCTCGCCCTGGGTCTCACCGATCGAACACATGTTCGTAGCATGCCGGGAGGGTATGACAGTCCGCCCGGCTCCGGGATCGGGCCGAGTGTCGGGAGACCGCGGGGGCCGAGGTCAGGCGTGTGCGCGCAGCGCTCGGGCGTACCACTCCCACGCGTCGATGACATCCTCGGGCGCCTGGCTCGGCGGCCAGCCGTTGACGATGCCGACCAGCGTCCAGTAGCGGGCGACGCGGCGGTCGGTGAAGGCCTCGATGCGATCGGCGGCGACGGCGCGCGATTCGTCTGACGGCACGCCGACCGCCTCGATGGACTCGACGACCGCGAGCGCGTCGGACGACGCCGGGTCGGTGCCGGCACGCATCGCCGCCCCTGCCATCTCGCCGACCGCCTTGCCGACCTCGAACTGGGCCACGTCGGGTTCGGGGCCCTCGGCCCTGGCCCGCTCGGCCATCTGGCGGCTGCTCTCGACGAAGTCGGGGTCGCGCAGCAGGCCGGCGACCTCCACCCACGCAGCGAGCTGGTCGGGGCTCGGGTCGTCGGGCAGCTCCGGGACGCCCATTCGCATCTTGTCGGCCACGGCGCCGGCTTCATCGCCGAAGACGGCGTCGAGGTAGTCGTCGACGATCCGCCGGCGCTCGTCGGCGGTGAAGGTGGGCAGGTCGGTCATCAGGTCGAGCTCCTTGGTGTCGGGGGATTGGAGGAACGCCCGCAGCACGGCCCTCTGGAGGCGCAGCAGGCGGATCTGTGCGCCGAGGGCACGCTCGTGCTCGGCGACGACGTCGAGCAGGTCCGCGCCGTCGTCGAGCACCCGGGCGATGTCGTCGAGGCCGACGCCGAGGTCGCGGAGGGTCCGCAGCAGTCGTGCGCGTGCCACCGCGTCGGGACCGAACACGCGGTACCCCGATGCGGTGCGGGCCGTCTCGGGGAGGAGCCCCTCGTCGGCGTAGAACCGCAGGGTCCGCACGGACAGCCCTGACCTCGTCGCCAGCTCACCGATCAACATCGGACCGATCCTCCTGTCTCCACCCGCTGGAGGGTCAAGCAGCTGTGCGACGCCGTTCGTCGACAGCATTCGGAGCAGCCGCACGTCGGGTCCGCCGACGTGCAGTCTCGTGGCCGGCGGTCGGACGCGGACGCCGGATCGACGTGCGCTGGGGGCCGAAAAACCAAGAAGCCCGAACCTCTGGGGGTCCGGGCGTCCGGGATGTCTCGCGACATCACATTGGTGGAGCCGATGGTGTGGTGTTTCAGGACAACCCGGACTGATGTCGCGAGACATCCCGGACAGTGCTCGACGCTGCGGGGATGTCGAAGGCGCGTCTGGTCATCACTGCCGTGGTCGTCGAGGGCCGCTCTGTCAGCGAAGCTGCCGCCTCCTACGGGGTGTCACGCTCATGGGCCTACGAGCTCATCGCCCGCTACCGCGTCGAGGGTGACCGAGCACTCGAGCCGCGGTCACGACGCCCGAAGAACTCGCCGCGCCGCATCAGCGACGAGACCATCGAGATGATCCTCGTCCAACGCCGCCGGCTGCTCGACGCCGGCCTCGACGCCGGTGCCCACACCATCGCGTGGCACCTCGAACACCACCATCACATCAAGGTCTCTCCGGCGACGGTCTGGCGAAGACTCCGCGCCGCCGGCGTCATCGACCAGCAACCCAAGAAGCGGCCGAAGAGCTCCTACATCCGATTCCAGGCGGACCAACCGAACGAGACCTGGCAGTCCGACATGACCCACTGGCGTATCGCCGACAGCACCGACGTCGAGATCCTCACCTTCCTCGACGACCACGCCCGCTACGCCCTTTCCGTCACCGCACATGACCGCGTCACGACCCCGATCGTGGTCGCCGAGTTCACCAGAACCGCTGAAACACACGGCATCCCGGCCTCAGTGCTCACCGACAACGGCCTCATCTACACCACCCGCTTCGCCGGCGTCGGCGGAGGACGCAACCGCTTCGAGACCCTCCTCGCCGATCTCGGCGTCACCCACAAGCACTCCGCGCCGAACCACCCCACCACCTGCGGCAAGGTCGAACGCTTCCAACAGACCCTCAAACGCCACCTCGCCACCCTCGACCCACCGACACGATCACCGCGCTCCAGGACCAACTCGACACCTTCACCGAGATCTACAACACGACACGACCACACCGATCCCTCGACCGCGTCACCCCCGCCGTCGCGTACCAACGGCTCCCCAAAGCCCAACCCGGACCGATCACCCGCGACGCCCGCCAACGCGTCCGCCGCGACCGAATCGACACCAGCGGCGTCGTCACCCTCCGCTACAACGGCCGACTCCACCACATCGGCATCGGACGAGCCCACGCCCGAACCCACGTCCTGCTCCTCGTCGACGACCGCGACATCCGCATCATCAACGCCAGCACCGGCGAACTACTCCGAGCACTCACCCTCGACCCCACCCGGGACTACCAACCCATCGGCACCCCAAAAACCAAGAAGCCCGAACCCTGAGGGTCCGGGCGTCCGGGATGTCTCGCGACATCACATTGGTGGAGCCGATGGGAATTGAACCCACGACCTCTTCCATGCCATGGAAGCGCTCTCCCAACTGAGCTACGGCCCCGTGAGGCGGCCACTCTAGCCGGACCTGAGAGGCGCCGCGAATCCACGGAACCCGGTTCGGGGCGACTGGGGCGCCGTCGGTAACCTGCCGCGCATGTCTGCAGCTGCCAGTGCCGATCCGACGGGTGCCACCGAGGCTCCGACGATCGCTCCGTACGAACCCCAGGCCATCGAGCCGCACTGGCAGTCCTACTGGCGCGAGCACGGGACCTACGAGGTCGACAACGACGATCCCCGCCCCCGCAGCTACGTGTTGTGCATGTACCCGTACCCCTCGGGGGCGGCGCACATGGGCCACGTGCGCAACTACACGTTCGGCGATCTGCTGACCCGCTACCGCACCATGCAGGGCGAGGCCGTGCTGTCGCCGATGGGCTTCGACAGCTTCGGCCTGCCGGCCGAGAACGCCGCCATCCAGACCGGCGTGCACCCGCGCACGTTCACCGACGAGCGCATCGAGATGCTGCGCAGCTCGATCACCCGGATCGGCGGCGTCTACGACTGGCGGCGAGAGGTCCGGAGCCACAGCCCCGAGTACATCCACTGGTCGCAGTGGATCTTCCTGCAGCTGTTCGAGGCCGGCCTGGCCTACCGCAAGGCCGCGCCCGTGAACTGGTGCCCCGGCTGCCAGAC
>JAEZAI010000376.1 GCA_023427825.1 Actinomycetes bacterium | reverse complement strand
GTTCTCGAGCATCGGCATGGCCACAGTGTGGCAGCGGGACCGCAGATTCCGGCGCCGCTCGCTGTGACCGCTCACGGCACCGGGCGCCGGAACCCGAGCGGACCCGGCCGCAGCAGGTGTGTGACAGATGCGCACCCCACCGGTCCGGGGAATGTTCAACAGGACCCCCGATCACGCCGACAACAGGACCATGAGCGATCGCGAGGCGGGCATGCCCTCCGACGACGCGCGCGGCACCTCCCGTGTCGACGTGGCCGACGACCTCTCGACGGTCGACGCCGTCCGCCGGATCCTCGACGCCGCGTCGGTCCCGACGGCGACGCTCGACGGCGAGGGCCAGATCGTGTCGCTCAACCCGGCCTTCGCCCGTCTGTGCGGTCGCGCCCCCAGCGAGATCGCCGGCCTGCACCTGCTCGCGCTGTGCCCGGGCCGCGACCAGGCCGAGGTGCTCTCCAAGCTCGTCCGCATCGTGGGCGCGGTGTCCGACATCGAGCAGGAGGAACTGCGCGTGACCGGTGCCGACGGTCGTGTCCGGACCCTGTCGCTCACCCTCGGCGGGCTCACCGGTGCCGACGGCCGCGTCGACCGGGTGGTGGCGATCGCCGCCGACCTGACCGAGGAGCGCCGCGCCCAGCGTCGCCGTCGACGCGAGTCGGTCGAACGGGCCCAGGAGACCGTGGCCGACGGCGAGACCGGACTGCCGAACCAGCGGGCGCTGCCCGTGCTGATCGGCTCTGCGGTCCGCCGCGCCGCATCGCACGAGGCGCCGTTCGCCGTGCTGCGCTGCGAGGTCACGAACCTGGACGCCATCGAGGAGCGCCATGGCGCGGCGATCACCCGCCAGGCCATGGCCGCGGTGGCCGAGCGGCTCGCGCAGCGGCTCCGCAGCGCCGACACCGTGACCCGATCGAGCGCCGCCGCGTTCACGGTCATCGCCGAGGACCTTGGCGACCCGCAGGACGCCGCCGGCGTCGCCTACCGGCTGCTGGCGTCGGTCGTGGAGGACGTCCTCGTCGACGGCACCGCCGCCGAGGTGGACATGGTCATCGGCATCGCCGTCGGCGACGGCCGCTCCGCCCCCGAGACGCTGCTCGAGGATGCCGCACGTGCCACCAGCGAGGCGCTCGCCGACGGCGTGGGCGGGTTCCGGATGATCGACACCCGCACCGCTCCGGTTCTGTGATGCTGCGCCGGGGGAAATGACCCGGAGGAGCATCACAGAACGGGGGGCTCAGCCGACGCTGCCTTCCATCTGGAGCTCGATCAGGCGGGACCACTCGACCGCGTACTCCATGGGGAGCGTCCGGGTGACGGGCTCGATGAACCCGTTGACCACCATGGACATGGCCTGCTCCTCGGAGAGGCCGCGGCTCATCAGGTAGAAGAGCTGCTCGTCGGCGACCTTGGACACGGTGGCCTCGTGGCCGATGACCGCGTCCCGGGCGCCCACCTCCATGTACGGGTAGGTGTCGGAGATCGAGTCGGGATCGAGGATGAGCGCGTCGCACTGCACGTGCGAGCGGCAGCCGTAGGCGTCGTCCTCGACCCGGACCAAGCCGCGGTACGAGGTCTTGCCGCCGTCCTTGGAGATCGACTTCGAGACGATCTTGGACGTGGTCTCCGGCGCGGCATGGATCATCTTGGAGCCGGTGTCCTGGTGCTGGCCGGCGCCGGCGTACGCCACCGACAGCACCTCGCCCGAGGCCTTGGGGCCGACCATGACGACCGACGGGTACTTCATGGTCAGGCGGGAGCCGATGTTGCCGTCGATCCACTCCATGTGGCCCTCGGCCTCGACCCGGGCCCGCTTGGTGACCAGGTTGAAGACGTTGGAGGACCAGTTCTGGATGGTCGTGTAGGTGACCCGGGCGGCCTCCTTCACGACGATCTCGACGACCGCCGAGTGCAGCGAGTCCGACGTGTACACGGGGGCCGAGCAGCCCTCGATGTAGTGCACCTTGGAGCCCTTGTCGGCGATGATCAGCGTCCGCTCGAACTGACCCATGTTCTCCGCGTTGATGCGGAAGTAGGCCTGCAGCGGCATCTCGACCTCGACGCCCGGCGGGACGTAGATGAACGAGCCACCGGACCACACCGACGAGTTCAGCGCCGAGAACTTGTTGTCGTTGCGGGGGATGACGGTGCCGAAGTACTGCTTGACGATCTCGGGGTGCTCGCGCAGCGCCGTGTCCATGTCGCAGAAGATGACGCCCTGGCGCTCCAGGTCCTCACGGTTGCGGTGGAACACCACCTCGGACTCGTACTGCGCAGTGACGCCCGCGAGGTACTTGCGCTCCGCCTCGGGGATGCCGAGCTTCTCGTACGTGTTCTTGATCGCGTCGGGGAGCTCGTCCCACTCGTCGACCTGCGTGTCCGTGGGCTTGATGTAGTAGTAGATGTCGTCGAAGTAGATCTCCGACATGTCGCCACCCCATCGGGGCATCGGGCGCTTCTCGAAGGCCCGCAGCGACTTGAGGCGGAAGTCGAGCATCCACTGGGGCTCGCCCTTCATCCACGACATCTCCCGCACGATCGCCTCGTCCAGCCCGCGCTTGGGCTTGAAGACGTAGTCCTCCTCGTCGCTCCAACCGAGCGAGTACTTGGAGAGGTCGAGGTCGACCGACATGTGGGAGCTCCTCCCCGGAGGGTCGGTGGTCGGGGAACTGGCAGGCGGATTTCTCCTACGCAGATAGTAACAACCCCCTGGCGGCGCCGACATTCCCCGCCCGAGTGGTTCCTGGCACCTCCCGCAGGCGATCCGCGATCCGGCCCCGTCGGGTCCGCGTGGCGCCGCTGCCGGCGCCGCCCTGCCTAGGGTGGACGACGTGTCCGTGACCGGCGACGAGCGAACCGACGGGCCGCAGCCCGGCTGGGCCCCACCCGCGCCGGTCGGGGCCGCCCGGAGCCGTCCCAGGTGGGTGGCACCCGTCGCCACGGGCGCTGCGGTCGCCGGTGCGGGCGCTGCGATCGCGCTGTGGGATCCGGGCGACGGCGGCACCGCCGTCTGCTGGTCCCAGGCGGTGTTCGGCATCGCCTGCCCCCTGTGCGGCGGCCTGCGGGCGACCAACGCGCTGCTCCGGGGCGACTGGCTGGTTGCGGCCGACCACAACGTGCTGGTGGCGGTGGTGCTCCCGGTGGTCGCGATCCTGTGGGTCGTGTGGCTCGTCCGCTCGCTGCAGGACCGACCCTTCCGGCTGCCCTCGCTCCCCCGCCCCGCGCTCGTCGGGATCGCAGTGCTCCTGATCGCGTTCACCGTGGTGCGCAACCTGGACGCCGCGTCGGGCTGGGTGCACTGGCTGGCGGCCGACAGCGCCTAGCCGACGGTGTCGCACCACCACGGCCCGACGCCGTCGCGTTGCGCCGATCAGGGGACGAGCGACGTGGTGGTGAGGTCCATGCCGGGCACGGTCGGCAGCTCGCTCGTCGACGGCACGGTCGTGGTCACCGCCGGCGTGGTGGTGGCCGGCACCGTGGTCGTCGGGCCCTGATCGGGGACCGTGGTCGCCCCGTCGGGCGTGGTCGTCGTGGTGGTCGCCCAGTCGGGCCACGGCGCGGCCGAGTCCGTGAAGTCCAGGCTGACCGTCGCGGCCTCCAGCGGCGGGAAGGCCACGCCGTCGCCGCTCACGGTGGCGCCCGTCGTGCCGATCGCCGCCTGGCGGACCGTCCCGGCGAAGTGCAGCTGACCGCTGGCCGGGTCCTCCATGCCCACGACCGTGACCGCCTCGGAGGCGTCGACGCGGACCGAGAGGAACGCGAGCCGGCCCACGTGGCCGTCGTCGTAGGTGACCGTCGAGATCCCGATCGCGAACTGGTGACCCTCCACCTCGTCGGTGAAGTAGTCGCGGGCGTCCACGCAGGCCGCGGTCACCGACCAGGTGGCACCGCTGGCGGACTCGGCCGACATGGAGGCCGACACCACGTCGCCACTGCAGCCCTGCGCCCCGGCGGGGGCGGCGAGCCCGAGACCCGCGGCCAGCGCGATCGTGCTGAGGGCGAGGACGAGTGTGGTGATCTGTCGGCGCATGGTGGGGATCCGGAGTCCGGCGGTCGCGATCGGTCGGTCCGGTCCACGACAGGTACCCAGTGTGGCCGGGACCAGCACTCCGGCGGTAGGGGCACTTCCGCCTGCCTGAGGATCCTCCGACCGGGTCGGCCGCACCACCCCGCTTCGTTCCACCTTTTCGACGCTCCGGCGTCGAAGGGGAGGAACAGAACGCAGGTCGCTCAGTCCAGGCGCCGGAGCTGCTCCTGGTAGCGAACCCGCCGCTGCACGTAGGACTCCACGCCCAGGTCGAAGTGGCCGGGCTCGACCGCGTTCTCCTTGATCGTCGCCGGGATGCCGAGCGCCATCGCCAGCGGCGGGACGACCTTGTTGTTGCCCACGAACGCGCCCCCACCCACGATCGCCTCGCGGCCCACCCGCGCGTTGTGGAGGACCTTCGAACCGATGCCGATGAGCGCCTTGTCCTCGACCGTGCACCCCTCCAGATGGGCCAGGTGACCGATCGTCACCTCGTCGCCGACGGTCGTGGGCCAGAACGGGGTCGTGTGGATGACCGCGCCGTCCTGCACCGAGCAGCGCGCGCCGATGAAGATGAAGCCGTCGTCACCGCGCAGCACGGCGCACGGCCACACCGAGGACTCCGCGCCGATCACCACCGAGCCGATGACCACGGCTTCGGGGTGGATGTAGGCGCTCGGGTGGATCTCCGGCTCCTGGTCGCCGAGGGCGTAGATGGGCACGGCGGCGTCTCAGAGCTGGGCGTGGCGCCCGTAGCCGCCCTTGAAGAACAGCAGCGGCCCCACGTCGGGACGGTGCACGTCGAGCGAGCGCACCAGGCCCTCCACGATCAGGTGGTCACCGCCCTGGTGGGTCTCGTACAGCTCGCAGTCGATGTGGGCCACCGCGCCGTGGATGAGCGGCGAGCGGGTGATCGGCGACGGGTCCCAGGAGATGCCCTCGAACTTGTCCTCGGCCTTGGAGGCGAAGCGCCCGGACGTCTCGTGCTGGTCCTCCGCCAGGACGCTCACGCCGAACACGCCGGTCTGCGCGATCGACGGCCACGTCGTGGAGGTGCGCGCCACGCAGAAGCCGACGAGCGGCGGGTCGAGCGACACCGAGAAGAAGCTGCCGATGGCCAGGCCCACCGGTCGGCCGTCCACCTGCGAGGAGATGACGGTCACCCCGGTCGGGAAGTGGCCGAGCACCTGCCGGTACAGCATGGGGTCGATCTCGATCGGGGTCCCGCCGTCGGGATCCGTGCTGGTCGTGTCCGTCACGCCCCTGAACCTACCGGGCGGCTGCGATCGGCGAGGACGCCGAGCGGGCACCCCGTACGGGGGTGTCGACGCCGCCCTGCTGCTGGTCCGCGAGCGCTCCCAGCCCGGTGGGGGCGGTGGTGGCGGTGGCGTCGGACGCGGCGGCGGGGACGAGCGAGAGCGTGAGGCCCTCGTGCGCGGCGACCACCTCGGGCACTCCCCTGGCGGCCGCCAGGTCGCGGGCCTCGACGAGGAGCTCGTCCACGCGGACGTCGTGGTGGGACGGGTCGTGGTGGAACAGCACGAGCGTCCGGCAGCCGGCCTGGGCCGCCACCTCGACCGCGTACTCCACCGTGCAGTGGCCCCAGTCGCTGCGCTGCGCGAACTCGGCGTCGTCGAACTGCGCGTCGTGGATCAGCACGTCCACGTCGCGGCACAGCTCGAGCACCCCAGGATCGACCTCGGTCGACCCCACGCCGGGCTGCTGGTGGTCGCTCACGTACGCCACCGACCGGCCGCCGAGCTCCACCCGGTACCCGAGCGTCGGACCCACGTGCGGCACCCACGCCGCAGTGACGAGCGCGTCGCCGACCCGGAACGAGCCGGGTTCGGTGTCGTGGAAGCGGATCTCGCCGGGCAGCGCGTCGACCTCGACCGGGAAGTACGGCGGCGACAGGAAGCCGCGCACGACCTCGCCCAGGGACTCGCCCTCCTGGGCCGGCGCGTACAGGTCGAGCTCGGCGCCGTCGCAGAGCAGCGGCGCGAAGAACGGGATGCCCTGCACGTGGTCCCAGTGCAGGTGAGTGACGAGCGCGGTGCCGTTGAACGGGACGGTCGCCGACGGGCAGCCGCAGCTCTCGATGCCGTAGAAGCGCAGCCCGGTGCCGAGGTCGAACACGATCGGCTGGTGGCCCGGTTGGTCGACGACCACGCAGGCCGTGTTCCCGCCGTAACGGCTCAGGCGCTCGTCCGAGCACGGAGTCGAACCCCGCACGCCGTAGAACGTGACGTTCAGAACGATCCCCCTGGTCAGCCGGATCGAGCCCTGCCACGCGTCCGGACAACCTGAACAGTAAGTGAACGGCACAGGCCGATGCCGTCCGCTGTGACCGAAATCTCGGCCGGCCCGTTCGGCCCGGTCGGCCGCGGGGCGCGGTCGGTGGTGCGTCGGTGCCTCGGGGCTGGGCCGACTGCCTCTGGGGGGGGGGAGCACGCCGTCGGCGCCGCGGACTACGAGGCCGTCGACCACCAGCGACTCGACGACCGCCGCCACGCGCCCGGCGTCCACGCCGTCGTCGAGCATCGAGCGCTCCACCCCGATGGCTGCCGGACCGCCCTCGGCGACCGCGGCCAGGACCATGCCGCGGAGGTGTCGGTCCGACCCCTCGAAACCGGCCTGGCGGCGCG
>JAEZAI010000049.1 GCA_023427825.1 Actinomycetes bacterium | reverse complement strand
GGTTCGAGGTGGCGGGGATCCTCGCCGTGGCCGGCGCCGGACTGCTCGCCGGCGCGGTCGCGACCGACGAGGGCCCGCCGACGGCCTCGGGCGGCGCACCGAGCGCCCGCCTGGCCACCCCTGTCCTGTCCGCCCGTCGCGATCCCGAGCTCGTGGCCCGGCCGGTCGCGCTGCGCAACGTCGCCGCCGCGGTCGATCCGGTCGTGGCCCGGTTCCCGAACGCCTCGTGCGTGCTCGTCACCGACGGACCCACCCGCCTGGCCGGCGCCTCCGACTCGAGTGCGCTCGTGCCCGCCTCCAACATCAAGCTCATCACCGGCTCCGCGGCGCTCTCCACCCTGGGCCCCGACACCCGGCTGAGCACCGAGGTCGTCGCGTCGGCGGCGCCCGCGGGCGGCACGGTGGCGGGCGACCTGGTGCTGGTCGGCGGGGGCGACCCGCTGCTGTCGACCGCCACGGCGGCCCGGCGCTGGAAGCACGGCCAGCAGCCGACGTCGTCGCTCGAGCGTCTGGCCGACGACGTGGTCGCGGCCGGCGTCCGCCGCATCGACGGCGCGGTGGTCGGCGACGGCAGCCGCTTCGACGACCAGCGGACGGTGCCCTCCTGGGCCGTGGCCGACGTCAACAGCGGCGAGGTCGCGAACATCGGCGCGCTGGTGGTCAACGACGCGTGGACCATGGACCCGATCGACCCGGCCGGCGCGGCCGGCGGTCCGGCGGCGGATCCTGCGCTGCACGCCGCAGACGTGTTCACCCAGCTGCTCCGGGCCCGGGGCGTGCAGGTCGGCGGCGGTGCCAGGGCGGGCGTCGCGCCCCCGGGGGCCGTGCCGGTGGCCGAGCTGCCGTCGGCCACCATCCGGGAGATCGTCGCCGAGATGAACACGTTCTCGGACAACACGACCGCGGAGATGCTCCTCAAGGAGATGGGCGCGGCCAAGGACGGTGCCGGCTCGACCAAGGCCGGCATCCAGGTGCTGGTCAGCGACCTGGCCACCCGGGGGCTGCCGATCGACGGCCTGGTCATGGAGGACGGCTCGGGGCTCAGCCGCGGCAACCGGGTGACGTGCGGGCTGATCGACGCCGTGCTCACGGCCGACGGTCCCAGCGGCGTGCTGTCGTCGGGGTTGGCCCGGCCCGGTCAGCCCGGCACGTTGGATGACCGCTTCCTCCGGGGGCCGCTGCGGGACCGTCTGGCCGCCAAGACCGGCACGCTGTCGGGCATCACCGGCCTGTCGGGTTGGCTCACCACCGACGCCGGCCGGGCGCTCGCCTTCAGCACCCTGCAGAACCCCGCCGGGCGAGCCGTCCAGTCCGCCGACATGGCCCTGCAGGGCCAGCTCCTCGAGGCGCTGCTGTCGTACCCGCAGACACCGCCGGTCGACCAGCTCCGGCCGCTCCCGCCCGCGGCGGCGGCCTGACCGTGCCGGCGGAGGCGCCGCCCGGCCACCTGGCCATGTTCCCGCTGGGGTCGGTGCTACTGCCCTCCATGCTGCTGCCGCTGCACGTCTTCGAGGACCGGTACCGGCGGATGGTCGCCGACGTGCTCGCCGCCGAGCCGGCGGAGTTCGGCGTGACGCTGATCGCCCGGGGCAGCGAGGTCGGCGGCGGCGACGTCCGTGTGGACGTCGGCTGCACCGCCACCGTGCTCGAGGCCCGCGAGGCGCCCGACGGCCGCTGGGCCCTCATGTGCGTGGGCGGGCGGCGCATCCGGGTGGCCGAGTGGCTGGTCGACGACCCGTACCCGCGAGCGATCGTGCAGGACTGGCCCGACGCGCCGCCATCTGCGGACGACGCCGAGGTCGCGTCCCAGGTGACCGCACAGGTCCGCCGGGTGGCCGCTCTCGGTTCAGAGCTCGGCGGGCCCGGCCTGGCCGAACCGCTCGAGCTCTCCGACGACGTGGGCGAGCGCTCCTTCCAGCTCGGTGTGCTGTCGCCGCTCGGCGCGCTCGACCGGCAGGCCGTGCTCGAGGCGGTGGGGCCCTCGGAGCGCCTGGCGCTCCTGGGCCGGCTGCTCGACGACCACGAGCAGGTGCTCCGCGCCCGCCTCGCCATGGGCGACGGCTGACCGACGCCCTCGCCGCCTCGCGGTCGCGGTCCGTCTCGGGCCCGGCGTCGCAGGGCAGGTGTGCGCTCGGGTGCTACAACATCCCTGACCCAGGAGGAGCACGTGGCCGACACGGCGACCAACCCACCAGGCACCGACGGCGGCCGCAGGCTGTGGTCGGCCCCGCAGGCCCCGAGCGGCCCGATCGCCCAGGCGACCGAGCTCAAGGACCTGGTCGTCGCGTACGCCAAGCAGGAGACGGTCGACCCGCTCAAGACGCTCAAGCGGTACCTGACGTTCGGCATCAGCGGCGCGCTGATGATCGGCCTCGGGCTCTGCTTCGGGCTCCTGGCGCTGCTGCGCGGCCTGCAGGAGATCGACTTGTTCAACGACCCGCTCGAGGTCGACGGCGGCACCTGGAGCTGGGTGCCCTACGCCATCACCGGCGTGGTCGGCATCGTGGCCGCCGCCCTGTTCATCATGAAGCTGTACCGGTTCACCCAGAAGCAGGGGACTGCCCGATGAGCGCACCGTCCGGACCGATCACACCCGCCGACATCAAGCACAAGCTCGGCGACATCCAGGGCGAGGCCCAGGAGCAGGTCCAGGAGGCCAAGAACCAGATCCTGGCCGTCGGCCTGGTCGTGGGCATCCTGCTGCTGCTGGCCGCGTTCCTCCTCGGCCGGCGGGGCGGCAAGCGCTCGTCGGCCATCATCGAGGTGCGACGCGGTTGATGTCGTTCTGGTCCTGGCTGTGGGCCAGGCTCGTCGCCCGGCTGCTGGGCGACGGGCTCGCCGCCGACATCACCGGCCGAGCCTCGGTCTACCTGGTCGACGAGGCGCGCAAGGCGGTCGACCGTGACGAGGTCCCGGTCGCGAAGGTGCGCCTCCGACCCGGCGAGAGCTACACGGTGCTCGCCCGCCCGGCGCCGACCAAGCGGGAGCGCAAGCTCGCTGCGCGCAAGGCGGCGCTCCAGAAGCAGGACCTGCTGCTCGGGCGCCCGACCCGGCGTCAGCGTCGTGCGGCGCGCAAGCTCCGCTCGGCCCAACGCCGGCTGGACCACCGCAAGCTCGGCACGCGTCGCCACGCCCGCGCCGCGGCCAGGGAGGCGGTGCGGGGCGAGCGCTTCGACCGCGCGATGACGCCCACCCGCAAGCAGGTCGCCGTGCACGAGCAGCTCGAGCTGGTCGCTGGTGAGCTCGACGGGCTGCGGGCGGAGCGCTTCGCCGCCGTGCGGCGCAAGCGGGGCTTCTCCGGGCGACGCGAGCAGGTCCACTTCCACGACGCCGTCGACGACTGACGCCGGCCGGGCTCGGGCGCTGGTCAGCCGATCGCGGCGTCGAGCGCGGCCAGGTAGGCGACCGGGTCCTCGAGCTGCGGGTAGTGCCCCGAGCCGTCGATCCACGTGAGCGTGGCGTCGGGCCGCGCCGCCTGCAGTCGTTCCGCCATGGCGGCGACGGCGATCGGGTCCTCGGGCCCCCACACCACGTGGAGCTCGGACGGGTGCGTCTCGATCGCCCCGGTGAAGCGCGACTCGTTCGCCCGCCGCTCCTCGATGTAGCGGATGATCCGGGGCAGCAGGCGGTCGCCGCCCGAGTGGCACTGCAGCTCGGCGTGCGCGGACATGTCGACGTCGGAGTGCGCAGGAGCCAGCGTGGCGACCAGGCTGGCGGCGAGCAGCTCGGGTCCGGGGCCGGCCTCGGCCCGCTCGTCGGGCAGGGAGAGCAGCAGCAGCTGGCCGTCGGTCAGGTGCGCCATCTCGATGTAGATGCTCCCGTTGGTCACCACGCGGCGGGTGACCTCGACGTCCCAGTCGCCGTCGAGCTGGCGGGCCAGCAGCTCGCCGACGACCGTGTCGCCCATGTCGTGCGACAGCAGCGCCACGCGGTCGAGGCCCAGCTGGGCGACGACGGACGCCACGGCATCGGCGCTGCCCGCGACCTTGTAGGGCATGTCGGGCTTGTCCGACAGGCCGAAGCCCGGCAGGTCGACCAGCACGACGCGTCGCCGCTCGGACATGGCGTCGAGCAGGTGGGCGAAGTCGAAGCTCGACGTGGGGAAGCCGTGCACGACCACGAGCGGCTCCAGGACCTCGGCGGTCCGGGCGGGGGCGTCCACCACGAACACGTCGACCTCGCTGAGGGTGGGACCCGTGGCCCGGACGCGGCGTCCGCGTGCCTGCCACTCGGCGATCTCCGGGTGCATCCAGTCGGTCACGCCCGGGACCCTATCCACGGACCGGGTCCCGCCGGGGCGGCTGTCACGTCACCCGCTCCATCCTCCATGATGGGGCCCGTGCTCGTGCGCCTCCGCAACCCCAACCGAGAGGTCCAGGCCGACGCCCCGGTGCTGGTGTCGGTGCTGCTCGAACGGCTCGACATCAACCGCGAGTCGGTGCTCGTGGTGCGCAACGGCACGATCGTCCCCGGCGACGAGCGGCTGGAGCCCGACGACGTCGTCGAGGTGCGCCCGGTGATCTCGGGCGGCGCCACGTGAGCCGTCGCACCCCGGCGGTGACGTCGTGAAGTGCCGCGTCTGCCGCGGGCCCGCGGTGATCGACCTCAAGCGCCACAACGCCAACTTCTGCCCGGAGCACTTCACCCGCTTCTGCCGCGACCAGGTCGAACGGGCGATCGCGGACTTCGACATGCTCGAGCCCGACGACAAGGTGCTGGTGGCGGTGTCGGGCGGCAAGGACTCGCTCGCGGTGTGGGACCTCCTGCTCGACATGGGCTACCGGGCCGACGGCTTCTACATCGGGCTCGGGATCGGCGACTACAGCGACACCTCGGGCGGCTACGCCCGTCGCTACGCGGCGTCCCGCGGGGCGACCCTGCTGGAGGTCGACCTGGTCGACACCTACGGCTACGACGTCCCGGCCGGCTCCCGGGCGGCGAGACGCAGCCCCTGCAGCGCGTGCGGGCTGAGCAAGCGCCACCTGTTCGACCGCGCCGCGGTCGAGGGCGGCTACGACGTGGTCGTCACCGGCCACAACCTGGACGACGAGGCCGCGGTCCTGTTCGGCAACGTCCTGCACTGGCAGACCGAGTACCTGGGTCGCCAGCGTCCGGTGCTGCCGGCCAAGGACGGGTTCCCGCGCAAGGTGAAGCCGCTCGTCCGTCTGTCGGAGCGCGAGACGGCTGCGTACTGCATCGTCAACGGCATCGACTACCTGGTCGACGAGTGCCCCATGTCGGCCGGCAACAAGCACCTCGGCTACAAGGAGGCGCTGAACGAGATCGAGGTCCGCTCGCCGGGATCCAAGGCGGACTTCTACTTCTCGTTCCTGCGCCGGGCCGCCGACCGCTTCGAGGCCGACGGCGACGTCGCCGGTGCCGGGCCCGCCGACGAGCCGGCCGACGGCGCGCTCCGCCCCTGCGCCCGCTGCGGCTCGCCGACCTCGTCCGAGATCTGCGCGTTCTGCCGGCTCGTCGACCGCGCCGGCGGCCACGCGCCCGACGGTCCGGTCGTGCAGCCGGTCTCGATCACCCCCAGGGACGTCGCGGGCTCCGGCCCGACCCCCCCCACGCCGCCAGGAAAGCCCGACCCGTGA
>JAEZAI010000326.1 GCA_023427825.1 Actinomycetes bacterium | reverse complement strand
ATGGCGAACAGCGCGGCGAGCACCAGCAGCAGCAGGTCCCGCTTGCGCACCCGCCCCTGGTAGAGGCGGCTCACGCCCTTGGCGTCCACCAGGATCGGGCCCACCTTGATGCGGGTCACCATCGTCGAGGCCATGCCGGCCCGCCCCTTGTCCAGGAAATCGACCATGGAGGTGTGGGTTCCCACCGCGACGATGAGGTCGGCGCCTTTCTCATAGGCGAGCAGCATGGCGATGTCCTCGCTCGTGCCCGACGCCAGGAACAGGTGGTGCTCGAGGCCCAGCGGTCGCAGCCGCTCGGACCCCGGGGCCCGCCCGTCGCGGTAGGCGTGCACGATCAGCTCCGCCCCGCAGCGCAGCGCCTTCTCGGACACGGAGTCCATGTCGCCGATGATCACGTCGGGCGTGACGCCCTCGTCCAGCAGCGCGTCGGCGCCGCCGTCGACCGCGACCACGACCGGCCGCATCTCCCGGAGGTACGCCGTGCGCCGCAGCAGGCCGAGGTCCTCCTTGTAGCCCGCGCCGCGCACGACGATCAGCACCTGGCGCCCGGTCCAGTCCTGGTCGAGCTCGGGCAGCTCCAGGTCGTCGTCGATCAGGTCGGTGTTGTGCTCGAGGTACTCGACCGTGTTCTCGACGAAACGGTTGAGCTCCACGCCGAGGGTCTCGCGGCTGCGCTCGTGGATCTGCAGGATCGACGCCTCGGTCTGGCGCGTGCCGGTGGCCACGACGGCGCCGTCGAGCAGGACGATGTCGCCGTCGACGGTGACGACCACCCCCTCGGTGAGCCCGGCCATGACCTCGGGCCCGAGCGAGTCCACCAACGGGATGCCGGCCCGAAGGAGCAGGAGCGGACCCTCGTTCGGGTAGCGGCCGGACGACGACGCGGCCACGTTCAGCACCGCGGCGGGCTGCGACGCCACCAGGCTCTCGGCGGCGACCGCATCGATGTCCTCGTGGTCGATGACCGCCACGTCACCCGGCTCCAGGCGGTTCACGAGCTCCTTGGTGCGACGGTCGAGCCGGGCCCGGCCGGTGACCGGCACCGAGGTCACGGCGAGGTCCGCGCCCCGTCGGCGGAAGATGCCGGCCATCAGCGGCCCCGTCGACGGGCGGACGTGGCGAGCAGCTCCTCGGCGTGGTCGCGCGCGGTGGTCGAGTCGGGCTGCCCGGTCATCATCCGGCTCAGCTCGATCACGCGGTCGTCCTCGTCGAGCGCCTCCACGACCGTGACCGTGGTGTCGTCGTCGGAGCGCTTGGCGACACGCAGCTGGTGGTCGGCGAACGCCGCCACCTGCGGCAGGTGCGTGACCACCAGCACCTGGCGGTCCTCGGCCAGGCGGGCGAGTGCGGCGCCGACCGCGGTGGCGGCCTCGCCGCCGATGCCGGCGTCCACCTCGTCGAACACCATCACGTCGGGACCGCCGCTCAGCACCAGCCGCAGCGCCAGCATCACGCGGCTGAGCTCGCCGCCCGACGCCACCTTGGACAGGCCGCCGAGCGGCGCACCCGGGTTGGTCGCGAGCCGGAGCTCGACGTCGTCGCCCGCCCCGGGAGCGTCGTCCCGGTCGGTGACCGACACCTCCATGCGGCTGCCGGGCAGCGCGAGGTCGGCCAGGATCTGGACGAGGCGTTCCGCCAGCTCCGGCGCCGCAGCACGGCGCGCGTCGCCCACTCGGCGGCCCTCGGCGACGACCACCGCGCGAGCCGCGGCGAGCTCGGCCTCGACCCCGGCGCGGGTGGCGTCCAGCGACGTCAGCTCCTCCAGCCGCTCACGCGCCCGGGCGGCGTGGGCCAGCACCTCGTCCAGGTCGTCGCCGTACTTGCGCCGCAGCTCCACCAGCCGGTGTCGCCGCTCGCGGATCTCGGCCAGGCGCTCGTCGTCGGGCTCGATCGACTCGGCCCGGGAGCGCAGCTCGGCCAGCAGGTCCCGCAGCTCGGGGCCGACGGCGTCCAGGCGGACCACCTCGGCGTCGAACGGAGCGCGACCCCGGAGCGTCTCGACCGCCGCGGCCAGGCCGTCGA
This sequence comes from Actinomycetes bacterium, assembly GCA_023427825.1. Lineage (GTDB taxonomy): Bacteria > Actinomycetota > Acidimicrobiia > Acidimicrobiales > Microtrichaceae > Dermatobacter. Next base: position 915 of record JAEZAI010000326.1, on the reverse strand, counting down.
GCACGCCGCCCTCGGATCCGAGCAGCTCGAGCGCCTCCTCGGCCGCCTCGCGGTGCGCCACGGCGTCGGCCAGGGTGTCCTCCTCGGCGGACAGCTCATCCTCCTCGCCCGGACGCGGGTCGACGGCGTCGATCTCGTCGATCTGGTAGCGCAGCAGGTCGATCTCCCGGGCGCGCACCCGCTCGTCGCCGCCCAGCTCCTGCAGGCGGTGCTCGAGCGCCGTCACCGCGGCGCGGGCCGCCCGCAGCGGGGTGGGGTCGATGCCAGCGAAGCGGTCGAGGGCCTCCCGCTGGTGGCGGGCCTGCAGCAGCGCCTGCTGCGCATGCTGGCCGTGGACCTCGATCGAGCGACCACCGAGCTCGCCGAGCTGCGCCGCGGTCGTGAGCTCGCCGTCCACGTACGACCGGGAACGTCCGTTGGCCGGCACCACCCGCCGCAGGACCCACTCGGCGTCGAGCTCCCCGTCGTCGTCCGATCCTGGCCGGTCCTCCCCTGCGAACAGGCCTTCGACGACCGCCTCGGACGCGCCGGGCCGCACCCGGCCGGGGTCCGGCTTGGCGCCGCAGAGCAGTCCGAGCGCCTCGACCACCATCGTCTTGCCCGCGCCGGTCTCGCCGGTGACGGCGGTCAGGCCGGGCTGCAGGGGGATCCGGGCCTCGGCGATCACCCCCAGGTTCCGGACGGCGAGTTCGACGAGCATGACGGCCCGGAGCGTAGGCGACGCGACCTCGCGTGGGGCCGAGCCGGGCTCACCTGGGGCCGAGGTGGAACTTCTCCCTCAGCACGGCGTGGAAGTCCCGCTCGCCGAACGTGACCAGCCGCGCCGGCCGGTCGCTCGCCCGGCACCGCACCGTCGTGCCCGGCAGCAGCCGGGCGACCGACCGGCCGTCGACCGACACGCCGGCGGGTCGGTCG